>CAYSWF010000077.1:0-4869 GCA_964434765.1 uncultured Candidatus Saccharibacteria bacterium | reverse complement strand
GTAGCGAAAAAAGGATATGCGACGCCGACCCCGATTCAAGACAAAATTATTCCGCATATCCTGCGTGGGTTTGATGTGGTGGGAATGGCAAACACCGGCACGGGAAAAACCGGCGCCTTTGTCATACCTCTCATAAACAAAGTTATCCTGTCGCCGCGGGAAAAAGTGATGATCATTGCCCCGACGCGGGAGCTCGCCATTCAAATTGACGCAGAGTTAAGATCGCTGGTTGGCGGGATGCGAATATCTTCTTGTTGCTGTGTCGGCGGAGCGTCGATAAGACGGCAAATCTCTGAACTGCGACGCCACAACAATTTTATTATCGGCACGCCGGGGAGATTAAAAGACTTGATCCAGAGAAAATGTATTAATTTGTCGCTCTTTAAAACCATTGTTCTTGATGAAGCTGACCGCATGCTTGATATGGGCTTTATTAACGATATGCGATTCGTGATGAAAGGCATGCCGAAAGAAAGGCACACTCTTTTCTTTTTGGCCACTATTTCCAAAGACATTGAAAGGCTGATCAAAGAGTTTTCAAAAGAGCCAGTAAGAATTTCTGTAAAAACAGGGGAGACGGCGGAAAATATCGAGCAGGACATTGTTGAAGTCCCGCGCGGCCAAAACAAAATTGAAATCCTCCATGGTCTTTTGAACCAAAAAGAATTTAGCAAAGTGCTTATTTTCGGGCGGACTAAACACGGCGTTGAAAAATTGTTCAAAATCTTAGCAGAAAGGGGTTTTAGGGCCGGATCAATCCACGGCAACAAAAATCATTCCCGGCGACAGAAGGCCCTCGGGTTATTTAAAGGAAATCATATACAAATTTTGGTGGCGACAGACGTAGCGGCGCGCGGGCTTGATATTCCCGACGTCAGCCATGTTATAAACTACGATATGCCCGCAACTTACGATGATTATGTGCATCGCATTGGCCGCACGGGCCGAATCAACAAGCGCGGCAAAGCCCTCACGTTCGTTGAGCAGTGGGGAAGTGACAGGATCTTCGCTAAAAGATTTTAAAAAAGTTTTTCGAATTCAAAAAATCGGCACTTGCCCGTTAGGGGAAGTACATTTATGATGGGAAAATTATTCTTAACTAATCACTCTTACGCGCATGCTGCAGTCCGTGTTACAGTATCGCATTGTTTCTCGCGTCGGCGCTCTGGCTGGCCTCGTTTGCATCACACTCGTACTAATCGGGCTAGCCGCTTATGCTGCCCAGCCCGGCGCAGAATCATATACTGCGGCCACCATATTTCTCTGGATCGCGGTTTTATTGCTCCTCGCCAAGTTCTCTGGCCTCATTGAGCGTTTTGGCCAGCCAGCCGTACTAGGCGAACTTGTTGCCGGGGTGGTGCTAGGCAATCTAACCCTGGTTGGTATCGAGGCGTTCGAAGCCGTCGTCCACAACGAGGTAATCCGGTTTTTGGCTGAACTGGGAGTAGTGATTCTGTTGTTTCAGATAGGGCTGGAATCAAATATCGCCAGGATGCGGGCGGTGGGAGTGCGGGCTTTTCTTGTGGCTACCGTCGGTGTCGTGGCGCCTTTCGCGCTTGGCACGTACCTGGTGGGGCCGTGGCTGCTGCCGGGGTTGCCGTTCAATACTTACCTGTTCTTAGGCGCCGCGCTCACCGCCACCTCGGTCGGCATCACCGCCCGCGTCTTTCACGACCTCGGGAAGCTCAAGCTGCCGGAGGCGCAGATCGTACTCGGGGCCGCCGTGCTTGACGACGTGATGGGTCTTATTATTCTGGCGGTGGTGTCTGCCATCGTCACTGTAGGCTCGGTGAGCGTGGGTGTCATTAGTTGGATTACCGCCAAAGCGGTGTTGTTCTTGGTTGGCTCGATCATTGGGGGGCAGTTTGCGGCGCCGCACCTGGGCCGACTATTCTCGCGCGTGCACGCCGGCTCCGGGATGAAATTCACGCTGGCTGTAAGCTTTGGCTTAATCCTGGCCTGGCTGGCTAGTGTAGTAGGCCTGGCACCGATCGTCGGCGCATTCGCCGCGGGGTTAATTTTAGACCCGGTTCATTTCCACTGGTTCCGGAAGCCGGCCGTGGTTCACGACATTCACGCCGCACTGGCCGCGGCCGACCCGGCCATTCGCGCGCGCATCACTGCCACCCTAGAGCGTCATGCCAAGCAGCATGTGGAGGAGCTGATTAAACCCCTAGCACATTTTCTGGTGCCGCTGTTTTTCGTATTCACCGGCATGCAGGTGAAGCTCGTCACGCTGTTAAACCCCGCCGTGCTCTTGGTCGCTCTCGGCGTGACGGTGGTGGCGTTTGTCGGAAAAATTGTCTCGGGTGCCATGGCCGGTCGAGTAAACAAATGGATTGTCGGCTTTGGCATGATCCCGCGCGGCGAAGTGGGATTAATTTTTGCCTCTATCGGCAAGTCACTCGGGGTGATCTCCGACGACGTGTTCTCGGTCATCGTTGTTATGGTGATCGTAACCACGCTAGTCACTCCGGTCATTCTGACCTGGTTGCTTAGGCGGCCCGCTACCGCGCTTTGAAACCCTGCCATATTTATGTTATTTTTAGTCCTGGACTTAAACTTAAAGAAGAAAGGACGTGACAAAAATGGCTAAATATTATGAACTACCGAAACTGCCCTATGCTTATAAAGGCTTGGAACCGTATATTTCGGAAAAGCAGTTAACGATTCACCACCAAAAACACCACCAAGGATATGTTAACGGCGCGAACGCGATTCTTGAAAAGTTGGAAAAGGCAAGAAAAAAAGATGATGTTTTAGACATGAAAGCAATCGCCAAGGAGTTATCTTTTAATGTTGGCGGGCATATTCTGCACTCTCTCTTTTGGAAGAATATGGCTCCCGTGCCAAATGGCGGGGGAGAACCAAGTGGCGTATTAGCTAGGGTATTAAAATCAGAGTTCGGCAGTATCAAACGATTTAAGCAAGAATTTTCTCAAGTAGCTGCAGCAGTGGAAGGCTCGGGCTGGGGAGCGCTGGCTTATTGTCAGCAGACAAAAAGGCCTATTATTATGCAGATTGAGAAACATAATGTTAACGTTTATCCCAGTTGGCGGATCTTACTAGTGCTTGATGTTTGGGAGCATGCTTACTATCTCGATTACCAGAATGAGCGGGGAAAATTTGTTGACGCTTTTTGGAATATCATCAACTGGCAAGAGGTGAGTAAAAGACTGGTCTAGGTGAAATATGGGACGGCAGTTCCACTGTCGTCCCATGTTTTGGTTGTGGGCATGCGGCACAATCCTTTTGGCAAACTTCCGGTGGGCAAGGGGGTCAGTTTTTGGCCAGGCCCTCGATCTGTCCAGCGAAGCGGGATTCATAAGCCAGGCCGTCGATGAACTTGCGGCCAGCCAAGTACTGATCGGGCGGCACTTGGCGTATCATTGACCGCAAGGCAACGCGCATTTCTTCAGCTACTGCCTGCACTGTCAAAGCGATGTCATGGCTTTCAGTAGCACCGCGTTGAGCGAAGAGACATTTTAGCTGAAGACGCTGTTCAGAGAACTCTTCTCGCTGCAACACCGCGGGCCAAGATTTTTCATTCTTGACCATTGACAACTGGGACCCGGCCAGACGCGAGGGCCTGAAGGCCTTGCTGTAGCGGATGATGTCCTCCTGGTTAGGCCGTTTCTTTTCATTCAGACCTTGATAACCGGCGTGCAAAGCCCGCTTGTCATAAAAGGTCTTGGCTCTCTTCAGGTCGTTGTCCATTTTTAGGCCGCGAACCTGTTCCAGCGTCTCCAATGTCTTAGCATTAGTGGCGCCGGCGTTGGAGATGGCCGTGACCAGCGCTGCTTGAGCACCAATCAGTTTGGCTTGAGCGTCGGCTGTGGCAGTGTAAGCCTTGAGATACTGTTCCCAGGGCGATGGGGGCTCCGCCTGGGCTAGAGGAGCGGCTAACAAGTTACAGAAAACAACCGCCGAAACTAGCGCAAGATTTCTCATGGGAACAACTCCTAAAAGGAAGGGAGTTTAAGGTGGGAAAGAACAGGTGGGCAGCCGAATAATACGGCTGTACTAGAAGTTTGCCGCCGCATGCTTAAAGAAGGAACTGCTGTCTTGATATATGTTTAATGCCTGTCAGTCAAAAGAAATTTGTCAGTTTCAACAAGAAAAATCCCCATCACTTGTTTTTTACGGTCATCGGGCAGAGACCAATACAAGTGATGGGGTGCTGCTACAACCGGGGGAAGACAGCAGCAGTTGTGGCTAGAGATCATAGAATGTACTATTACACCTCCACCACCAGGAACGCAGGAGGGCAGTCCAAAGTTCCAAAGTGATGGAGGGAGGGCCCAGGTCAGGTCCACTGTATAAAAATGTAGGCAACTGGCACCGGCTTGTCAAGACAGCGGGGATTGCCTAGTGTTAGGAATATGAAAGTAAACAACATATTTATGTTGATGATAGTGGTGGCCTTTGGTCTCCTGGCAGCCCCGGGAGCCGGAGCGGCTACTTTTGTCACTGGTGAAAAGGACGTGTCGACCTCCGGGGAGGTGCCCGACGATTTGTTTATAGTCGGTAATGGTGTGGTAGTAAGTGACAACGTGGGTCAGGATGTTTTCGCCGGGGGGCAGTCGGTGACAGTTGAATCGCGAGTGGGGGGAGACGTGTTCGCCGGTGGTAATTTTGTTAGTATCCAGGGAATAATTAATGACGATGTGCTAGTAGGCGGGGAGAAAGTGGAGATAAGGGCAGAGTCGGTTGATGATGTGTTCGCGGCGGGTAACAGAGTGGAGATTACTAGCGATACGGTGGTCAATGGTAGTGTGTTCGCGGCCGGGCAGACGGTGACGATAGCCGGCACAGTGAAAGGAAGCGTGAAAATGGCTGGTGACAACATGATAATTAAATCGAGCGCGG
>CAYSWF010000076.1:0-5035 GCA_964434765.1 uncultured Candidatus Saccharibacteria bacterium | reverse complement strand
GATTATCATGTGCCCGCGCGCCGTTGACTCGGGAATTATAGCCAACACCTCTCGCGGTATCGTCTCCTCCTTCAAATCAACGAAGGGCACCCCCACAACTTCCGCCTGTATTCGAGCCAACGCCTCGTCCTCCACCAAGCCTGTCTCCACCAAAGCCGCGTGCAAGCTCGCACCACCCTTCAATTGTTTTTTTACCTCGTCCAACTTCGCGTCGTCCTTGAGCAAACCACGCTCAATTATGGTCTTTATAATAGTGCTGACAGTATCTTCCGCCACCTAAGTAGTGTACCATACGCCGTATGAACGAGCCTGCCGCTCTCACTGTAGAAAATTTAACTGTCGAACTCGCCGGTCACACCATAATCGACAACGTCAGCTTCACTGTTGCTACCGGGTCAACCGCCGCTATTATTGGACCAAACGGAGCCGGTAAATCAGTCCTGCTTAAAACCATACTCCGCCTGCTGCCGAAAGTAAGCGGCCATGTTCATATTTTCGGCATCGAACATGAAAAATACCAACGCGTCGCCCCCCTCATCTCTTACATCCCCCAGATAGTTGACTTCGACCAAACCTTCCCCCTGACCGTACAGGGCTTATTCTCGCTAAAATCACCCCGCCCTCTCGGCATGAGTAGTGTAGAAACGCAACGCGCCGCCGAACTTCTCGACCTTGTAGGCGCCGGCCACCTGGCCGATCAACGCCTAAGCGTCTTGTCAGGCGGTCAGCTCCAGCGCGTCCTACTAGCCTACAGCCTTATGGACCAACCTAAGCTTCTGCTGCTTGACGAACCGGCCGCCGGCATTGATGCCCAAGGGCAGGAAACTATTTACCCCCTGCTGGCTCGCATTCAAAAAGAACAACGGCTCACTATGGTTATCGTTAGCCACGAACTGCAAATAGTCATGCAGTATGCCACCCAGGTATTATGCCTCAATAAAAAAATCTTATGTTCCGGCGTACCCCACAAAGCACTATCCAACGAGACACTCCAACGCATGTACGGCACTCCCGTCGGCCACTTCGCCCACCATTCTTTTAATTTAAATAGAAACGGCTATGGTTGACCTGACCCTCTTTAGCCTCCCCTTTTTCCAACGCGCCTTAATAGTCGGCCTTCTTTTGGCCGCCCTAATGGCTATCCTCGGCGTCGTGGTTGTGCTCCGGCGCCTGTCATTCTTCTCTGACGCTATCGGCCACGCCGCCCTCACCGGCATCGCCATCGGACTGCTTCTGCAAATTAACCCCTTCATTAGTGCTCTCATTTACACTCTACTGGTAGCCGTCGCCATCTCCGGCGTGCGCCTAAAATCCCGCCTCTCCCTTGACGCTTTACTCGGCGTGTTCTTTGCCGCCTCGGTGGCTCTTGGTGTCATAATTGTCCAGCTTACCCCCGGCTACCAAGCCAATCTCATAAGCTTTCTCTTTGGCGATATTCTCACTGTCAGCAGCTTTGATGTCATATTAACTCTCATTATAACTTCCGCCGGCGCCATCATCATGCTCTTAGCCGGTAAAACATTCATTGCCATCACTTTCAACCCCGCCCTGGCTAAAGCCGAAGGCATCCCGGTTGCTATTTACGAACTCGTTTTCCTACTTCTTTTAGCTGCCACTACCGCTCTGGCCATTAAGTTTATCGGCGTGATTCTCGTCACCGCCATGCTGATTATCCCCGCCGCCAGTGCTCAAAATATCTCTCACACGCTCGCCAGCATGTTCATAATTAGTGTCAGTGTCGGCCTGGCGTCGGTTATCCTTGGCATGTCAGGCAGCGCCGCTTTCGGCACCGCCTCCGGGCCAACCATTGTGTTAGTCAGCACCGCCTTCTTCGCCCTCACTCTCCTTTTAAAACCCCTCGCTAAAACCTAGCCAAACTATTCTACTTCCAGGTACACTAACCACACATGCCACGCAAAACCAGAAAGGCAGACCACGACGAACCAGCCACCAAGGGCTTTGTCCGCGATGCGATTGATAACCTGGCGTCGGCCGTCAAGATCGGCTTCGACCATACAGCCACCAAGGACGACCTCGCAGCACTAGATAGTAAGGTTGCGACGCTGGATGACAAAGTCACAACCCTGGACAGTAAAGTCACAACCCTGGATGGGAAGTTCACTAAACTTGATGCCAAGGTCAATAGGCTTGAGCGTGGCCAAAAAGCCATGTTGGGTATTCTCGACGAGAACAACCAACTCCTCAAAGAAATCCGCCGTCTCCCAGAGCGCGTCGCCCGCCTCGAACAGTCAGTTTTCCGCTAAATAAGGATCAAAGTAAGGATCAAAAAGGATCAAAGAAGGATCAAAGGATTATCCTTTGAATTGCCTCTATCGGCCTTCCGGCAGGCATTTAACTAATCAGCTAACCACCACCGGTTCTCGCTCTAGCTCAATGCCAAACTTCTTCTTTACGGCAGTTTGAATTTTCTCTGCCAATGCCAGCAATTCTTTAGTGGTCCCGCCATAGTTAACCAAGGCCAGGGCGTGGTGAGAAGAGATGCCTACCCCATCCTGCCTGAATCCCTTACTAAAACCAGCTTGTTCCACTAGCCAAGCCGCCGGCACCTTAACATCATCCCCCACCTCAAAATACGGCACTTGGTAATTCTTCCGCAGCCGCGCTAAATCGTCCCTGGGTATCAGCGGATTCACAAAGAATGATCCGCACGAACGCGAGTGCGGGTCCTCCGGATTCACTATCATTGACTTGCGCCGCCGCAGCTTCAAAACCGCCTGTCTCACTCCCCCTAAAGTCGGACTCTTACCTGCTGTCTCAATCAACTCCGGATACTTTAGCTGTGGCCCTCCCCCCGGCTGCAACTGGAAAGTCACGCCAGTAATAATATACCTACCTTGATCACTTTTCTTGAAACGGCTTTGCCGATAACCAAACTGGCACTGTCTATTCGAAAACGCCACCAACTCTAATGACTGTCCGTCCAGAGCCATAACTTCCGTAACAACACCTGCCGCCTGCTGACCATACGCCCCCAAATTCTGGACCGGGGCTGCCCCTACTAAACCTGGCACACCGGACAAACACTCCAAACCAGCCAAATCACGTTTTACACACTGCTCGACAATATTGTCCCATTCCTCTCCCGCCGCCGCCGCCACCAAGCCTTCTCCCTTAAATTCTACCCCCTTAAGCTCAACTTTGATCACTAGCCCGGCAAAGCCCTTGTCAGCAAATACCGTATTACTGCCTCCGCCCAACACGTGAACTGCTAAATTCTTCTCACGCGCAAATAGCAAAGCCTCTTTCAGCTCATTAATTGTTGCACCAGACACAAAATAGCGCGCCTTCCCGCCCAAGCCAACCGTCGTCAGCTCCGCTAAGGACACATTTTCCCGTACAACCATAATACTCATAAAGATGCCCCCGAAATCAGTCTTGGGCAATCTACTAGTTTTGAGTTTGCTCGTTGAATTTTTTCAAAAATTCAACGAGCGTACGCACCCCATAACCTGTCGCCCCCTTGCCGTAGTACGGCAAACACACGCGCTCCGCATACGACGGCCCGGCAATATCCAAATGTGCCCACGGCATCTCTCCCACAAATTCACTCAAAAACATCGCCGCCGTTATCGCGCCCGCCGCTTTCACGGACGACACATTGCAGATATCGGCCACCGAACTTTCCATCCAGCTTCGATATTCCTCCGGCATGGGCAGCTCCGCCATACCCTCCCCTGTCCTTTCAGCAGCCTTTCTAAGCTTACTTTTCAAGCTGTCATTATTACCCAGCAGTCCTGCCACCGTACTTCCTAGCGCCACTAGACATGCTCCTGTCAGCGTCGCCACATCAACAATGGCATCCGGCTTAAACTCGGCCGCATATGCCAAGGCATCAGCTAACGTAATGCGGCCCTCCGCGTCAGTATTGAGTACCTCAATAGTCTTGCCATTTTTCGCTATCAAAATATCGCCCGGCCGATAAGCCGCCCCCGATGGCATATTCTCGCACGCCGCAATCACACCGTGCACTTCCACGTTAGGTAACAGCTTCTCCAATACCGAAAAAACGCCCAGCACCGTGGCCGCGCCAGCCATGTCATCTTTCATAACCTCCATACTTTCAGCCGGCTTGATGCTCAATCCCCCTGAATCAAAAGTAACACCCTTGCCGACCAGAAAAACCTTTTTTGTTGTCCCATCACGCTCCGGCGGCCTATAAGTCAAGTGAATGACGTACGGCTCTTCAGTAGAACCACGCGCCACCGCCAAGAAAGCATTAAACCCTTGTCGGCCTGCTTCGCGCCGATTCATTACCCGTACGCTCACCCGCGAAGAAAGCGCCAAGGCTTGTGCCTCTTTAACCAATGTTTTCGGCGTCATACTCTCCGCTGGCTGGTTCACCAGGCGACGAGCTAATTCCACACCGTTCAACACCTGCCTAGCTTCTCTCAAGACCGCCCGCACCACTGTCCTGCTATCAGAATCAACTAAAATAAGCAGCCGCCGCACAGCGCGCTGTCGCTCTTGTTTGCGCAAACGCTCTGAATACTCCACAAACTGATAGCTAGCCAGAACTACCCCCTCAAACGCTGCTGCCGCCAGGTCCGCAGCCATCTCCACATTATCCTGACTCATAAGATTCACCGCCACCGTTCTAAGACCGTGTCGCCGCGCATCTTGTACCACCTGACCGACGCCTCGCCGCATACCTTCAGACGCCCGCCCCCCTCCGTCAGTCTTCTTACCCAAACCGACTAAACCAATAAAAGAAACTTTCATCCCTCGCTCCAGAACCGCAAAAAACTCTGCTGTGCCCCAGTCCCCCTTAAAACCTAGTTGACGCATACGCGCCCCTAAAACTCTCCGCGCGCCGGGAGCCAGAGAAGACGGCAAGGCACCGCCCGCCCTGACTGGCACTACTAACACGTCAGCACTGACTGCCGACGGCTTGTCCACCAACACGGTAACAAGTACTGACATAACCAAGCACCATACCATGCCAACGGATAAAAAACAACGGCCGCGCTGACACTACCCATACGGTTTCCTTGCCCATAAATAGCGTTGAACACCC
>CAYSWF010000075.1:0-5038 GCA_964434765.1 uncultured Candidatus Saccharibacteria bacterium | reverse complement strand
ATGACGGACGAGCAACCATCATTTGCCGCGGCTATTGATCAGATTGTGTCGGAGAAAGGCATCAGTAAAGAAAAGGTGCTGGAGACTATTGAAGCAGCGCTGGCGGCGGCGTATCGCAAAGATTATGGGGAACGGGGACAGGACATTCGGGCGGAATTTAACGAGGAAGATGGCAGCGCCCGAGTGTACAGAGTAATGACGGTGGTTGAGGTATCGCCGGAGGAATTGGTGGGGGTGGAAAACCCGGCGGCGCAGTTGACGCTGGAGGAGGCAAAGAAAAAAGATGAGGAAGCGGAAGTTGGCAAAGAGTACGTGGAGGACGTGACGCCGGACGATCCTAACTACGGACGAGTGGCAGCGCAGACGGCTAAGCAAGTAATTATTCAACGGATTCGCGAAGCAGAACGCGAAGCGACGTATGAGGAATACAAAGATAAAGAAGGCGAGATTATCTCGGGCATTGTGCAGCGAGTCGAGAATGGCGTGGTGTTTGTTGATATTGGCCGAACAACGGGTATCCTGCCGCCCAGTGAGCAAGTGCGGGGGGAGCGGTACCGGGCGAACCAGCGAATTCGGGTGTACGTGGTGAAGGTTGATATAAACAGCCGCGATCCAGAGATTCTGCTATCACGCAGTCATCCGGGCATGCTGCGCAGATTGTTTGAACTAGAAGTGCCGGAGATTTTTGCCAGCAGCGTGGAGATTAAAGCCATTGCTCGAGAACCGTCGGAACGTTCGAAGGTGGCGGTGTCGGCAAAAGAAGAAGGGATTGATCCGGTGGGAGCATGTATCGGCCAGCGAGGGACGCGCATTCAGACTATTATTGCGGAACTGTCCGGTGAGAAAATTGACATTATCCAGTGGGACGAGGATACGGCCCGTTACATTGCTAACGCGTTGTCTCCAGCCCGGGTGGTGGCCGTTGATATTTTCGATCAGGAAAAACGGGCGGTAGCGCACGTGGAAGAATATCAGTTAAGCCTGGCTATAGGTAAGCGAGGGCAGAACGTGCGATTGGCGGCTAAGTTGACTGGCTGGCGGATTGACATAGTTAAGGCGGGGGAAGAGGAAGAGAAACAAGAGGTAGAAGCGGGAGCGGAACCAGAGCTAACAGATGGAAGTTGAAGTAAAGCAAGTCAGAGAAAAGTCGGAGGCGGAGCTGGAGATTACCATTAGCGGGGACGAGCTCGCGTCATATATCAAGAAGGCGGCGGAGAAATTGTCGAAGGAAAAAGGGCTCAAAGGGTTTAGGCCGGGGAAGGCGCCAGTGAATGTGGTGGCGGAAGCGTTTGGCGAACAGCGCCTGCTGAATGAAGCGGCCGAGAAGGCGGTGCCACGCTTTTTTGTGCAAGCGGCGCTCGATAATAATATCGATGCCATCGCCCGGCCGAGCATTACGGTGGAAAAATTAGGTAGGGAGGAAGGACTAGCGTTTACGGCCAAGGTGGCGGTGTTACCGGAGATTACGCTGGGAGATGTTAGCGCTATCACGGGGGAGAAAAAAGTTATTAATGTGTCTGACGAGGAGGTAGAGAAAGAGCTTAACTCCCTGGCTAAGACGCGCAGCAACTACCTTCCCGTAGCGCGCCCGGCCCAAAAAGGAGACACGGTAACGGTTGATTTTAAGGTGCTGATGGAAGGGACAGTTATGGAAGGGGGCGAGAGTAAAAACCATCCAGTGCATTTGGGAGAGGGGCACTTTGTGTCTGACTTTGAGAAGAATTTAATAGGCATCAAGGTGGGGGAGACGCGAGAGTTCGAGATAGAGTTCCCGGCAGACTTTGCCAAGAAAGCGCTGCGCGGTAAGAAGGCACGCGCTTGGGTGGTGGCGCACGAGGTACAGAAGCAAGTAGTGCCAGAAATTAACGACGAGTGGGCAAGAAAATTAGGGAAATTTAAGGATTTGGCGGCACTTAAATATGCTTTGAAGAGCAACTTGATTCAGGAGAAAGAACGTAAAGAGCGAGATCGCTGGCGTGGGGAGCTGGCGGAAAAATTAGCGGGGGCAGCTAAGTTCACGCCCATTCACGACGCGCTAATTGATAAGGAAATTGACCGGATGATCGAGGAGCTTACGCAAATGTTAGCCTGGCAGCAAAAGACATGGGAAGAGTACTTGGCTACTTCGGGTAAGAAGCTGGAAGAGGTACGAGCCGGGATGCGGCCAAGCGCGGAACGGTCGGTTAAAGTTGGTTTGGCCTTGAGAGCTTTTTCTGTCCAGCAGAATATTGAAGTGTTAGAGGCGGAAGTAACAGAGAAAGTTGACGATTATTTAAAGCGGTTCGCATCGCCGGAGAAAGCAAGTGGAGAAATTGAGGCGGGGGAGTTGAAAGAAAATATTAGTTTTATGTTGCGGAACCAGAAGGCACTGGAACGTTTGGAAGAGATAGCGACGGTAAAAATTAGTAACTAGTAAAAAGTATGGCTCTTTGGATAATTTGGTATATAGTGAATATATGTCTTATTTAATACCGACTGTTCTTGAGAAAACACAGTTTGGAGAGCGGGCGTATGATATCTACTCACGCCTGCTCAAAGAGCGAATCATCTTCATCGGCGGTCCGATTACGGACGAGGTGGCGAATGTGGTGATTGCTCAACTCGTTTTCCTGGAACACGAAGATCCAAAAAGAGAAATAAAATTATATTTAAACTCGCCTGGTGGGGTAGTGACGGCCGGCTTGGCTGTGTACGACACCATGCAGTACATCCAACCGGATGTGTCAACAATCTGTGTGGGCGTGGCAGCGAGCATGGCAGCAACGCTGCTGGCAGGAGGGGCGGAGGGCAAACGCTTGATATTGCCCAATGCCGAGGTAATGATCCACCAGGTAATGGGGGGAGCGGAAGGACAGGCATCCGACATAGAAATTAACGCCAGACATATTTTGAAGATTAAGGAGCGTTTGAACACGATTTTGGCGCATCATACAAGACAATCCTTAAAACAAGTGGAAAAAGATACGGATCGTGATTATTATATGTCGGCGGAGGAGGCTCGAGCCTATGGTATCGTCGACCAAATTGTACTTTCGGAGTCTATCAAGCAGATGGCGAAGGCAGGCAAGCGGATGGCAAGAGTGCCAGGCTAGACAGGCTGCCACAAGTTTTAATCAATTAAATATGGAACTTATAAGGAGTATTGAACTATGGAAATTGCGACTATGGCGGCCGTGCTGGTCGCGGCTGGTTTTGGGGTGGCAGCGGGGTATCTGCTGCGCAAACAATTAGGGGTAAGGTCTCGACAATCGCTCGAACACAAAATAGAACATAAACTGGCGCAAGCTAAGGAGAAAGTGGCTCACCTGCGCGAGCGAGCGGAGAGGCAGGCGCGGGAGATTAGAAGCAAAGCCGAGGGGGAGCTTGACAAGCGGCGCCAGCAGCTGCTTGATTTGGAGAAGCGCGTGGCTGACCGGGAAGATACGCTGGGTGACAAACTAACCGAGTATGAGAAAAAGGAAGCGGCTACACAGAAAAAGGAGGCGGCGCTGGCAGACGCGCGGGAACTTTTAGAGAAGCTGCAAGCCGAGGAGCAGGAAAAGCTGACGGAGATTGCGGGGTTGAGCAGCGCCCAGGCGGAAAAAAGAATGTTGGAGTTGGCGGAGCAGCGTACCAAGGAATTAATCGTGCAGAGAATCCGCAAGTTGGAGAAAGAAGGCGAGAAGCAGTTGGAGGATACGGCGCGTAATATCTTATCGACGGTGATTCAGCGTTACGCGGCGTCGCACGTT
Source organism: uncultured Candidatus Saccharibacteria bacterium (assembly GCA_964434765.1). Classification (GTDB taxonomy): domain Bacteria; phylum Patescibacteriota; class Andersenbacteria; order UBA10190; family UBA10190; genus CAYSWF01. The sequence goes on along the minus strand of CAYSWF010000075.1, from coordinate 1,307 downwards.
TCGGAGACAACAACCAGCCACGTGCACGTGGAGGACGAGAGCCTAATCGGCCGAGTGATTGGTAAGGAGGGGCGCAATATTCAACACCTAGAACGGTTGACGGGCTGCGAGGTGGTGGTGGACGAGACGCCAAATTCGATAATGATCTCTGGCTTCTCGCCCATCCGCCGGCAAGTGGCCAAGACAGCTTTGGAGCGCCTGCTGGCTGACGGACGTATCCACCCGGGCAGGATTGAGGAGGTAGTAGAGGAGGCCAAAAATAAAATTAACGACGATATTCGGGAAGCCGGCGAGGCGGTGGTGTATGATTTAGGTATCGTAGACTGGCCGGAGCAACTAGTGCAGCTACTGGGCCGACTGAAATACCGGACCAGCTATCGGCAAAATATTCTCAAGCATAGTTGGGAAGCAACTCATATCGCGACCATGCTGGCACAAGAGCTGGGGGCGGATGTAAACGTGGCTAAGAAAGCAACGCTTTTGCATGACATTGGTAAAGCCGTTGACCACGAGGTAGAGGGAGATCACGTGGAAATTGGGGAGAAAATTTTAAAGAAGTTCGGTATTGATGAACGGATTATTCGCGCCGCGGCGGCTCATCATGAAGACCCCCCCTATGAAACGGTGGAGGCGTTGATTGTGCAGGTGGCCGACGCCATTTCGGCGGCGCGGCCGGGGGCACGGCGCGATACGGCCGAAAACTATATTAAACGCATGGAAGACTTGGAGAATATTGCTACCAGCCATGAGGGAGTAAAGAAGGCGTACGCTATTTACGCAGGACGGGAAGTGCGCGTATTTGTGGAGCCAAAGGCAATTGATGACCTGAAGACAATAAAACTAGCGCAAGATATTGCCAGACAAATAGAGCAGGAGCTTAAATACCCGGGCGAGATAAAGGTGAACGTAATAAGAGAGTTGAGGGCGGACGCACGGGCGAGGTAGAGTAGCTTATTGTATAATTATCATGAAGTATCAACAAGTAGGATTACATGTATCGGCAGCGGGGGGGGTGGAAAATGCGCCGGGGAGGGCACGATCGCTTAAGGCAGAGTGTTTTCAGTTTTTCTCGCGCAGCCCGCGGGGAGGGGAGGCGCCGGCCCTATCCAGCGAGCAGGCTAGGGGTTTTCGGGCGCAATGCAAGCGCTACGGGCTGGAGAGTTATATTCACACGCCATATTACATTAATTTTGCCTCCAAGGAAAAGTTCCCTTTTCCCTTCTCCATACTCGGTCAAAATTTAGAGAGCATGGGCTCTGATGAATTTATAAAATCTATAAGCAATATACGGAGGAATTTTTTGAGAG
>CAYSWF010000074.1:3007-5107 GCA_964434765.1 uncultured Candidatus Saccharibacteria bacterium | reverse complement strand
CAAATGTCAAATACAGTATTTGTTATTTGGATTTTGTCATTTGGATTTGTGCCGAACGACAGTGAGGCACTACTTCACGCTCTCCTTTAATGTTCTTCCCGGACGAAACTTAGGTACCCGTACAGTCGGAATCATGATTGGCTTAAGCGTCCGTGGGTCCACCCCCCGTCGCCCCTTTCGGCCCCTCACTTCAAAGGCGCCAAAGCCCGTCAGATTAACCTTCTCGTCTAGGGACAACTTCTCAATTATTAAATCAAGGAACGCATTAACCACCTCCTCCACATCCTTGCGCGCCAGGCGGGTAGTATTTGTCACCTGATCAATAAGTGCATCTTTATTAACCACGCACCATCACCTCCTATTCCTCCTCCTTAATGATAGCTTAATAAAGCTAATTATTCAGTATTTTGCGAATATGCGCAATACTTGTTGTTTTCCCAGTGCCGGCGTCAATATCTAATAATAACCCGCCTACCTCCAGTGGTCCCGTATCATCAATAGACACAGACATCTTCATCTGTGTTAGAAAGCTCCGCAAGGGGCCTTCCTTATCCACCCCGATAATCGAATTGTAATTGCCACACATGCCCACATCGGTAATGTACCCTGTCCCTTTCGGCAATATTTGCGCATCCGCCGTTGGCACATGAGTATGCGTTCCCCAAATCGCTGCCACCCGCCCGTCCGCATGCCAACCCAGGCCCCTTTTTTCACTCGTAGCTTCCGCGTGAAAATCAACTAACTTTATGTTAGCCGCCGCCAGCTCCGGTCTAGCTAACAACTCGTCTAGCATATGAAAAGGATTAAAGGGTTGATTACGGAAAAAAACCTGTCCTTGCAAATTTATTACCGCCACCCGGTAAGCCCCCCTAGAAAAAATATGGTACCCCCGCCCTGGTACGCCCTCCGGATAATTAGCCGGTCTGACGATAGGCTTTCGCTTGTCTTCTAACACTTCAAATCCTTGTTTACTATCCCAAGCGTGGTCTCCCAGCGTGTACACGTCTGCCTGCCAACCCTCCACTTCAGAAAACGTGCTGGCCGTGACCCCCATCCCATGAGAAATATTTTCCACATTCACAATTACGCTGTCCGGGTTATATTCCTTCCGCAATTCCGGCAACGCCCGGCTCACCGCTTCTCGGCCCGGTCTGCCCACCACATCACCAAAAATTAAGAAGCGTAATTTAGTAGTCATTGGAAATTGCCTGCCCGCCGTAGCCCTGCCTGCCGGCAGGCAGGTTTAGCGAAGGCGGGGTCATTAGTTTTTCACTAACTGCCACAATACGCCACTTACCAGACCGCTGTACTAGATGGCCTGTCACCTCGAATCCGGCGGCCAGCTTGTGTCCTCCCCCGCCCAGGCGCCCTGCTATCTTGCTTACATCAACATTCTTGTGGGGCTCCGAGCGCAGACTTCCTTTTATTGCCCCCGGCCGATATTCAGTAAGCAAAAGAGAAAATTTTGTGTTTGGCAGCGTGTTAAGCATATTTACCACACCCGACAGATCATCCAGCGTTGCCTGGCACTCCTGTAAGTCCTGAAGTGTGATAATGGAAGCGGCCACCCCCGTTTCCTCATTTGTTACAATACGTGACAGCGCTCGGCCCCAGATACGCAAGCCCGGCAGAGCCTTCTTCTGATATGTCTCATGGGCGATATGAGACAGCCGCGCCCCCTTACTCATTAATGATGCTGCCACTTTAAGAATCTCCGGAGTTGTTGAATCATGCATAAAAGAACCCGTGTCAGTAAAAATACCCGTCAGCAGGCACGTGGCCATGTCATTGGTAATCGGCGTGTTCGTTTCTTCAAAAAAAGCCATTAATATATGAGCCGTTGCCGCCGCTTCCGGTACTACCAAGTTGTATCGCGCCTCCCCCGCATTACCATGATGATGATCAATACAAATAGTATGCTTGTGCCGCCTTACCTCATCCGCTAAATGCGTGCGGTACATCTTCGTATAATCAAGCAATACTACAACATCATAAGAGCCGGCCTCTGGTTTTTCGGTTGTCAGCTTCTCAAATCCCGGTAGGAACGAAAACATCTCTGGCGCCGGATCGGGAATATATGCCGTCACCCGCTTACCTTGC
>CAYSWF010000074.1:0-2997 GCA_964434765.1 uncultured Candidatus Saccharibacteria bacterium | reverse complement strand
GAACACTCTCCGCTCGCTTGAGAACATCGTGAATCGCTCGCGACGTCTCCCTATACGCCTCAAGTAAGTTTATTGAGCTGGCGGTCAATGTTTTCTGCGTGTTGGGTGCCATAATCAATTTTAAGATAAACTCGCGGTAGTATTTTAAGCCCAAGCTGCCGGTTTAGCGATCCCTGCAGTTGATACAGTTGTTTGTTTAGATCTTCGACGACTGCCCTAGCGCGCTCCGTAGGAAACACCGACAACCACACCGTTGCCGATCGTAAATTGTAAGCCGTCTCAACGTTCGAAACAGTCACCAAAACATCATCTGGCACCTCCGCCTCCTCATGCAAAATCTCGCTAAAGGTCCGCTGTAGATGCTTGTTCAAGCGGTCAATACGATGCGACATAGGCCCCCTAGTTAAGTTTTTGGCGCACCATCTCTTCTCGGTATATCAGGAGGACGTCGCCTTCTTTAATCTTCCCCTTACCTTTTACAGTAATGCCAATCTGATCCCCCTGCTGCGCTCGCGTAATTGTCTGTCTCTCTCGTTGCATCTCCATAATCACTCCCTGTCCTACTCCCGCTTTCCTTGCCTTGTCCTCTGTAGCCTTAGCTGCGGTAGCAGGGCGGTGAACAATCACTTTAGCTCCCACCTCCACCATACCTTCAGCTACCTCACCCCCGACAATCTTACGTTTCTGTGTCGAGAAAAAAACCTTTAATACCTTAAGTTTACCCAAGTCCTCTCGTACAACCTCCACCGGCAATCTCTTTTCAATCTCACCTCGCACGTCCTCCGTAAGCCGATAGATGACATCAAACGATTTTATCGGCACTTGCTCTTTATCTGCCAGCTTACGTGACATGCCATCCACTTTTGTATTAAAGGTATAGATTATTGCCTTAGCTGCCGCTGCCGTCAACACGTCAGAATCGGATACCGTGCCGACGTCCGAGCGGATAATCGACAGACGCACTTCTCGCGGTACCATAGCGCGAATAGTCCCCTCCAGCGCCTCCAGCGATCCTTGAGAACCAGCCTTGATAACTAAAGCCAGCACCTGGCGCGCGTCATCCTTATCGATAGTATTCATTTTTTTAATTGGCGCCCGACTCATGCCTGCCTTAGCGCGTGCTTCCACTTTAGCTTCTACTACTTGGAGAGTGTCACCCGCCGCTGGCACGTCATTCAACCCCACAATAGTCACCGGCATCGAGGGCGTGGCTTGTTGCGCTGGTCTATTGCGAAAATCGAGTAGGCGGCGCACTCGTCCAGCTGTCCGTCCGACCACCACGTCATCACCTGCCTTGAGGGTACCAGTGTGAATCAACACCATAGCCAGCGGCCCCAGATTCTTGTCTAGCTTACTTTCTATCACGCTACCTAAAGCTGCTCTGTCGGTGATAGCCTTAGGCGGATTTATATCAGCTGTCAGCAAAACCATCTCCAACAGCTCGTCTATGCCTTGTTTCTTTAATGCTGAAATAGGCACTATCACCGTCTTTCCCCCCCATTCCTCTGGGTTTAAACCAATTTCTGCTAGCTCTTTCTTAGCCTTATCAATATTAGCTGCCCCCTTATCAATCTTATTTAGAGCAACCACGATTGGTACACTAGACTCTTGTGCGTACTTCACCGCTTCTTTTGTCTGCAGCTTCACACCATCATCCGCCGCCACCACCAAGATTGCCACATCAGCCAGACCCGCTCCCCGCCGTCGCATAAACTCAAAAGTCTCATGCCCCGGGGTATCAATAAAGGTAATTAAGCGTCCTTTGTATTTAACTTGGTAGCTGCTAATCGCCTGCGTGATACCGCCCGTCTCTCCGGCCGCCACGTTAGTCGAGCGAATAGAGTCCAGCAGCGTGGTCTTGCCGTGGTCCACATGTCCCATAACGGTCACCACCGGCGGCCGCGCTTCCTGCTTATTAACGTCCTCCCTGTTCAAAATCTCCTCCAACTTCTCCCGGGTCAGCACGTCTTTTTCCAGCTTTTCCACGCGTTCCTCGGTTGTATAACCTAGGTCGGAGGCCACTATAGCCGCCGTCTCATAATCAAGGTCGTCGTTCAGCGTCGCCGTCACGCCACTCTTAAGCAATTGCGACAGCACCTCTCCCACTGGCAGTCCCAACCCAGTCGCTAAATCTTGCACTTTAACAATGGAGGGCAGCGCAATCACCTGTTCTTTTAACTCTTCCCGCCGCCGTCTCTCATTCAGATACTGTCTCACGCGGGCCACCTCCTGCCGATCCAGGTTTTTTTGTTCCTCCTCCAGCCGCACGTTCACTTCGCGCAAAATATAGTGCAGCTTTGCTTCCGACAAGCCCAGCTCCACCAGCACATCAGCTATCTTCACCGTATTCTTGGTTCGCATGCGTGTTTTCATAAGGAAAGAATAATACCGCCCCCGCCCCAATTTGTCCATAGTAACATAAAAAAACCGGGTTTCCTTAACCCGGTTGCGAGATCAATAGTACACTACGGCTGCTATCGTCCTGGCCTTTGGCTTTAGCAGTGGCACCCAGTCAGCTTTTTCCTCCCGCCGCGCGTAGGCATAATTATTGGCGAAAGAGAACAGGTGATGAGTGATCCGACCTTGCTCCCGGCGGCACATGAAGCCGCGGAACACCATTATCAGCCGGTATGACCAGTCTATCAGATAGGCGGGAGCCCACAGCCGCTCTGGCCACTCGCTGGGCTTAGTCTGTGCCGTATCAAGCACAAGATATTCATAGCCCGTGCCCGCGTTGTTGAGCGCTTTTATCCTTAAAACACTGCCCCCGCTGGTTCCATCAACAACGCTCATCCTGATTTCCTTTGCCATTGATTCCAAAATAAAGCTTGCGGATTCCTGCACATTGCCCATACCGATTATTTTCCTCTGCGTATTTACAGTCGAAAGAAAAACCCCCGAAACAACCATAACAACCACAACGAAAAGAGATGTGGCGACGAGTAATTCTATTAGCGTAAAACCGCTGATTTTATTCCAATTAATTTCTATCATATT
>CAYSWF010000073.1:0-5111 GCA_964434765.1 uncultured Candidatus Saccharibacteria bacterium | reverse complement strand
ACATAAACGCTTTGCTTTTTCTGACTACCGCCAACGTGCTCGGCTTCAATCTTCCCACTCGGCCGCCCGAAATCGTCTTCCACCCGAACACAGTCGTCCAATTCACCACTGGAAGCCTCAACTAGTAAGGCATCCTCCACCGCTTCCACCCGGTGGACAGCTGGCGGTTTAATGCTAACTACCTCGCCCGCCCGCATAACCACCTGCCTAACTTTCCCGTCGTCCCCATCCTGATAGTGCAACCTAATCTGCCCCGCTAGCACGTAGTTATGTTCAGTCTTTTCCCGATGATACTGCAGACTCGTCCTCGTTCCTCGCTTAAGAAAAAGAATCTTCATGGCATAGGACGTGTCTTTAGCGTCAGCCAGCCACAACTCAAAACCCCAGGGCTTAATAACTTTTTTAACTTGTGACACGCCCCGCACGCTAATTTCACTCGGCATCCCTGGTGGCCGCCGCGCCGGCCCGCTTTTCTCCAAACAGCGCCGTACCATCTCAATAAAATCATTCATAGGCTACCCCCCTACCTTAAACACGCCCCGCGCCCGCTTCCACCACGGCTTAACCAAGCTAGGATCGTAACCCAGATAGTCAATATCGCATTTATAGCTATAATCCGGGTTACGCCTCAACCACCGCGCCATCTCCTTCCCACATTGTTTGGTCATATCATACTTAGTTTTAAAACCATATTTGCGCCCCAGCCAGGCCATCATCTGTTGCTGGGCTTTACTCATGAACTGCCCGTGCGCCGGGACCTTACTCCCCCCATAAGTTCCGCCCACGAACTCCCACAGCCGGCAGTTCCCTGATATAGCCACCGCCCAGCCGGCCTGCCAAGTCCGCCAGCAAATCTCAATATCTCCTCCGTGGGACAAAAAATTAGATTCGTCGTACAGGGGACCAATCTCATCAAGCAAACTAGACCTGACCAAATAACAAAAATGAGTCATGTACGGCACCAGCCTCACCCGACCAGGACTAGCCCCAAATTTAGCCCCGTCAACTTTCTTATCACCCCACATGGCATACTGCAAAGCCGGCTGTATTACCCCCACTTCCGGATAGCGCCCAAGATCACTCAACATCAACGATAGCGTGTCTTCTGCATAAAAGTTCATATCGTTCATCACACACCAGTAGGCATCCCACTGGCCATCTTGCCGGGCTATTTCAATACCTTTATTAAAACCCTTGGCCGGACGCAGCCCATTTTTCATCGTCCACGGATCATTAACCCAGTGCGTATGGTGAGCTGACAATTTGTCTTCGTCCGAGCCTGCTTCAATCACATAGAGCTTATAATTTGCTTTCGTGTAGCGAACAATATGATCACACAGCCGGTCAGTCATTTCCGGCTGGTTACGGTTAAGAACTATGACTGCTGCCTCCATATCTTTGTTAACCGGTTAATCTTGTCACGAAACTTCTCTGACCAATTTAACCGCAACACTACCGGCGCCGTACCCTGCCACGGCAAAGTACCAGCCAGTAATTGTTGCACATAATTACCCTGGTCAATGCCGTTACGCCGGAATATATCCCTCACAATATCAAGATATGTTACAAAGTCATCTATGTGTAACATTTTAAAACTATCATCGTAGCGCCAAGGTTTAACCTCCCGCGGCATAGACCCCCCATACTGCACGTCATCTCCCCGGTAATTCTGGTAATGATAAAGTTGGCTGGGGTCAGCCAGCTGCAAAAACCTAGTCGTAATATACCAGATGTGCCCCCTTACTAGATCACCATATTTAGCCTCGAAGTCCCAGAAACCTGTCCTCTCCGCAAACTCGTTATCAATCACCATAAAGTAGTCATCCAGCTCGCCCGTCTGATCAATATTATATCGCTGAATATGATATTCCAGCCCCAACCCCCCGGCCGCCAGCACCTTTCTGTGCCGCCGCATATAGTCTACTATCTCCCGCACCTTCTCCGCTGACAAAATCCACCCGTCGGCATGCGTATGAATGGTATAACGCGTGCCCAGCTCCAACGACGCCTTGAAGCCATGCTGCACGCAGTCCAGCGCCCGCGCGCGAAAACCAATCTTGTCTGTCGTCTTTCCTCCGTCCCTAGTCCAGGGAATACTGCTGTCGGCCATCACTATTCTGTCCAGGCGCAAGCCCAGCACCTCTTTTTCCACCTCCGGATTATTTGAACACAAAACTACCGGTACCTCACGCATCTGCCGCCAGTTATGACGAATAATATCAAGATTCACCCTTAAGTGATTAAAGGCGTTATAAGTAGAAATCGCTACGCTAAACTCATGATTGTGCTGGCTCATAGCTATCTTCTAAATACTACCACACCCTTCTGCCAACCCTGTACCTTAACCTGTCCACCAGGCTTAACTGGCTTAAATCAGGCTTAATATCAGGAAAACGCCGCCTGATCTCCTTCCCAATACGTCTTTGTATCTGCCACCGCACATCTTTGGGGTCTCCCTGGTATTGGGGAAACGCCCGCGCCAGCCACCCCTGACGGTCGGCTAGCCCCTGCACATGCTTCCATTCATGGTCTGCCATTCCCCTGGCTACCTCCGAATTTTCATCGGCCTCCTCTCGCCGCTCATAAATTTTGTACCGCTGGTCAGCCACTATATAAAAACCACTCTCATATAGCGCTAAAGCCGTAGCCAGACTGTTAAAATGACCCGTGTAATTACTGGAGTCCCAAAACGGATCCAAATTCACCTCTGGCCAGCGCTGACAAGCCAGGAGCGCCCGTCGTGACACCATAAATCCCAACACTTCAAAGGTACTTAGCACATCAAGCTTCCCCTTTCGCCCGTACACCGTTAAGTTCCCCGGCCAATACCCGGTCATCAACCCCAAGCGCGGGTCTTTCTCCATCGCCGCTACCGCATTTTGCGCAAAACCCAATGTATCATAGCGCGCGTCATTATAATTCACCCAAAAATATTCATAAGGCTGTTTCATTAACCGCTGCAACGCTTCGTTCACTCCCCGCGCCGGACCAAGCGATTCTTTAAAAATTATGTTGGCAAATTTTGAATATTTGTCCTTATCGCTGCCATTTTCTACTACATACAAATCAATCAACTCGCCACTGCCGTTTATCAACCAGTCCGCCAGCTCATCAGCCAGCTTTGGTAGATTCCTGTTCAAAATAATGGCGACTACCTTTTTCATAACCTAATTAATTCCCCACCTGAAAAATGACCCGGATTCTGCCTGGCTGCTCTTCTCGCCACCTCGTTTTCAATTCTCTGACATGAGGCGCAAATAGAGCGCGCAAACCCGCCCCGCTCCCCACGTCCCACCTGTCAATCTGGTTAGTCTCGTACTTAATCGGCATCTCTACCGCTATAACCCCCCCCTCCTTTACTACCCGGCAAAATTCAGCCACCGCCTGCTCAAGATCATAAGCATGCTCTAACGAATCACCAGCGTACACCACCGAAAAACTATTATCGGGAAACTCCATTTTCCCCATGTCCATCACTAATATCCTCCTGTCCGTTGACACCAAATCTATTCCCCTAACATCAATAAATCCCGCCCGCTCAAAGGCATCAAGCTCGCAGCCATTACGGCAACCCACGCACAGTACGCCGCTCTTGTCCTTAACTCCCAGCTCCTCCAGGGCCTTTATCATTACCTCGTACCGGCCAGGCGAGTCCTTTTCCAGCTTCTTTATCGTCTTAGTGAGCTGCTCTCTCAAATACGTTGCGTATTGCCCGTCACCGCTCCTACCCAGACGCGACAAAGTCCGCCTCCTCACGCCCAGCCGCCCCGCCCTCCTCCACAACTCGTTTAGTGTAGCCATTCCACCCATTATACCGCTCTAACGAAGACGCCTCCACCTAAATAGTTCATCGCTGGAAACAGGACGGCCCAAACTACCAAAGCGCCTACGCATATCCTCCAGGGACCACAGCGGCACCATGAGCTCTTCGTCGCTACGCCCTCCCTCAAAATCATTCGGGAAGGCAACCGTCACCGGATACTTCATAAAAACTCTCACTAAACCGCGCTGCCGGCAGCGCCTTTCATACTCCGCTTCCGACTGTATAAAGTCGTCCTCTCTCTCCCACTGTTCCGCCTCCGGCGTGCCTGGTATTAAGTCCACCGGATCTAAATACTCTCCCACCATTCGGCAGGTTGATCTTTTCATGACACTGTAGTCAACGTAAGATTTCTCCCGCGCCACAAAGTACGGCGCCCCCCCAGCATTTTCCCCTGGCCCGCGAGCGTTATTCGGCTTATCCAGACGAACTCGGCGGTACCCATAAGCCACCACCCCGGCAATATCATCTCGTCCTGTCTTCGCTTCCCGATGTCTATATATCTCCTTTATCTCTTCTATCCAGTTACCCGGCCGTATAAACTGATGATCGTCAGCCACGTCAAACAACCAAGCCCCTTTAGCCAGTCTCCTGGCCTCCCGGCGAAACTTTCCCATAATGGCCCGCCGCTTGGCCCAGCGACTGTCTATGCTCAACCCTTTGCGGCGATACTGTTCAAAGTAGGCTCCCTCGTCGCCCAGCACCACCACCACTGGCCAATCACTGCCTCGTTGATACTCCTTGATAAAATCCCTTGATCCGTCAGTTGACCCGTAATCAGTAATAACCCACTCCACGCCCCGGCACTCGTTACACCTCTCGAAAGACCGCAATAGGTTTGTAAGCAGCGCCCGCCGATTATAACTGTTGACGTGGAAAGTTACTTCTGGCCCCACGGAATGTAAGTATGCTTAATGCACTGGGCGTTAATACTCATCAGTATCCCGTTTTCCGTGTCCATATGAGGAATGTACGCCTTGGAGAAATCATCGTGATCCGCGTGCTCTGTCTCCCGCCAGTCATAGCGCGTTATGCGCTTAAAACCGGCCTCCCACAGTAAAGTCTTTAAGGTGTCGAAGTTCCAACCGCGGTAGTGACGATTGGTCGGGTCCTCACTGCCTCCGTAAGTAAAGTTCAACAAGTTTATTAAGTCTCTCGTCTTATTATAATATTCCACCAAGGCATCCCAGTCCGGCACTGCTAAGCGCAGCATTCCCCCCACTTTCAACACCCTATTCCACTCACATAAAGTCCGAAACGTCCGCTCGCGCGGAATATGATCCAGTATATG
>CAYSWF010000072.1:4424-5147 GCA_964434765.1 uncultured Candidatus Saccharibacteria bacterium | reverse complement strand
GGAGTCGCGGTGGTTTGAGTTGTTGTTACTTTGGCGCTTACGCCTGAAGATCATGGTTTTATAGTATATCAAGAGGGGAGGTGGGGCTACTGCAAGCAGGGGCCAGTGGTCTGTCTATGGCGACACTGTCCTATTTAGATTATATCCGCATTCACTTCGCGGTTAAGCCGGAGGTGGCGGAGATATTAGCAGCATAAACCATCGACGATTTTTCTCACTATGTGTTGCATGTAGCTGACATAAGCCGTTTTTTCATGATGGTTCTTTTGGTGGTATTGATGGCAATAACTAGCTAATTTTGCTTTTTTCGGCTTAGATTTGTCAGTCAACTTTGGCAAAATGCATTTGCCGTATAGTTATGATGTCTTTATCATGCACCATTCAGTTTCGCTTAGTTCCTTGGACAATTTAATACTAAACACAGTATGTAAACTAAACCATCACCTACTTGTGCGCCACAGTTGTGCTCTAAAACAAGAACGTAGTTGGAACTCTTAGGCTTGGTTTGTGACCAAGCTTGCCTCTTCTTGAACAGGAGTTAGAGAAATGGTTAAAGCAGTTTGGCTAACAGTGAATCGTCGCTGCAATTTCCGGTGTTTATGGTGCTATGCCGAGGGAACAGCGTATCCTAAAGATAGCGACATGACGTGGGAAACAGCTCTAAGGCTAATGGGTATTGGTCTTGGTGTAGGAGTTAAAGACTTTATCCTATTAGGCGGTGAG
>CAYSWF010000072.1:0-4414 GCA_964434765.1 uncultured Candidatus Saccharibacteria bacterium | reverse complement strand
CCTTCTGGCCTTACCTGAACAATGCCTGCCAGCACCTCGTTGAACATGAAGCTGAAGTCACTATTGTTACCAATGGCTGGCACTACGCTAGTCTTGACCTTGCTAGGAAGGCAAGTGACACAGGAGCAAAAATCAGCATCTCGCTAAAGGCCGGTAGCCCCGATCAGTATAGGCAACTGACCAAGGTCAATGCTTATGCCAAGGCGATACAGGCTATTAGCAACTTTGCTCAACTGGGCAGTCCGGCATCAGTCAGTATTACCGCTAATGCTATGGTGATGGACAATCTGGAAGAGCTGGTGAGGGCGGCTACTGACAGCGGTGCAAGCAACATTATTGTTGAGTTCTGCTCTGTCACCTTTGATGCCGATGGTAAACCACAGCAAGGCTACATGTTACCGCCGCAGGAAATGGCTGACAGGATTGTAGCAAAGTACGACTCACTGGCCGAGTGTTCAAATGGCAACCTGGGTATCATGCAGACAATTCCATTTTGTCTGTATCCAGATAACTTCATTGAGAAGTTGGTCAGCCGTAGCCATCTGATGAGTGGGTGCCATGTTGTCTCTCGCAGTGGTCTTGTGTTCACTCACGACGGAGGCGTATTGCTCTGTAACTGTCTGCATGGCTTTGAACTTGGCAAGCTCGGTGCGGACTTTCATGACACAAAGACTTTTAACCAGTTCTGGCAGAGAAAGGAGGTTATCAGTGCCAATGAACAGCTAGTCTGCTACCCGCATCGTCGTTGCATGGATTGTTCCAAGTACGATGAATGCTGCGGCGGTTGCCCTCTTCAGTGGTTTGTGTTTAATCCGGAAACCATCTTACAGGAGAAACAGAATGAAGGCCTCGGAAATGAAGACCATGATGGGAAGGAGAATGGACACTGGAGTTATGCCGGAGCGTCGGCCTCTGGGAGTCCATGACAGCGCCAAGAAGGTGAGCAAGGACTGTGGCGGCCACAACAGGTGTTTCTGCACCACTCACCGAGGAAATCGCTAACTCCTGGGCACGACACGGATGTCGTGCTATTTTTTTACTATGATCAGATACCACTATAATTTTTATGTAGACCTCAAACAACAGCTTAAAACCCTGCGTGATTTGCGTTGGCTGAAAGAGAATAAAATAGTAGTGTCCTACCCTAACCCCTGGGAAACCTTAAAGCTGATATTCAAACGGCCCGTGGTTAAGTATCAATGCGAGGAAGACATTGACTGTTATTGGGTAAGCGGCGGAAATGGGGGAAGTTATTATCCTCCTAGCGAGATACGGATTTGTCCAAGGGGGATGGATCAAGCATTTATAGAACGTACCGTTAGGCATGAAATCACCCATCTCAAATACGATAAAGACGTGCAGGGCATGAGCCACCAGGAAAAAGAAGCATATATTATAGCTAAAGATACCCCCGATAAATCTCTTAAGAAACAACCGAGCCGGCCGGTAGTACAGGAATGAAGGTGTTAGAAAGAATGAACATTGTTACTTCAACACCCGATGTGTAACATTGGGTGTTGACGCCCTTTCGGCGGCGGCGTGAAAAAGAGCCAGGGCGCGCTGCTCTCCTCTTTCCTGCCACTCTTTTTCACGCGCGCCGGCGAGAATTTTTTTACGGCCCGAGTGGACCGGCCTCTGGCAGGTGACAGAATGACAAGAAAAACGATTCCAGCTAAGTTGTAAATATGCCCAGCGACGATTCATCGCCTACCATCCGCAGCCTGGCCAGCCAGGCCGTGGCCGAGGGCGCGATTGACCTGTCGCAAGGCGTGGTGCACGCCAAGCCGCCCAAAGTCTTGTTTGATTTGTTTGCCGCCACTTACGAGGATCGCCTAGCGCACGGTTACGGCCCAACGGCGGGCGATCCGGTTTTTTTGCAGTCGGTAAGCCGGCTGGTAAGCAGCGAGTTCCCCGGTGCTTCTGCCGACAACATCGCGGCCACCGCCGGCGTCATCGGCGGCATCATCTCGTCGCTGCTGGCGCACTGCTCGGCCGGCGCTAATATTTTAGTGCCGGAGCCCTTTTTCTCCGGCTATCCCTGGGCGATTGAGGCGGTGCGCTGCCGCGCCGTTTACATTCCGAATGAGCCAGACTGGTCGCCAAACTGGGAGATATTAGAGAGGGAGGCGCCAGCTGCTAAGGCGATTCTCATCACTAATCCGTCGAATCCTTCCGGCTATGTCTGGCCGCCAGAACAACTACAGCGCCTATTAGCCGTGGCCAGGAAACACGATCTGCTGGTAATTGCCGACGAAATATATGCCGACTTTGTCTGGGGGGGAGAATATCATTCGCTGGTAAATGACGCTTTGCACAGCGACGATATTGTGGTTCTGCGCGGTTTTTCCAAGAGCTTAGCCGTGGCTGGCTGGCGTGTGGGTTATGCCATTGCCGCGCCTGGCGTTATTCGCCGAATATCCCGCGAACACGACAAAATCTGCCCGGGCGGCGTGTCAGCGCTGCAGCGCGTATTAGGACTGGGCTGGCGGGACCACGGTCAAGAACTGCATGCCTTCATAAACTGGCAGAGAAAAGCCTATCGGCAAAGCCGCGACGAGCTGGCGGAAATTTTCCGGCAGGCAGGCTTTACTCCCTTCCTGCCATCCGGCGCCATATACATGATGTTAAAACATAACCGCGCTGATGACATTTCCGCCATGAAAGAAATGCTGGCACGCCGCATTGCACTTACCCCGGGCCGTATATTCTTTGGTTCCAATTCTCTGAATACTGATCTTGTCCGAATACACTTTGCCGTACCAAAAGAAACGGTAGCGGAAGTGAAAAAGAGGTTACTCCTACCGGTAATATAACTCCTCGGCTGATAGGCAGGCGGGCAGAGGAAAAGGGGTGCGCTGCATGGTTTTATAGTATATCAAGCGGGGCAGTGGGGCTACTGGGGGGGGGGTGATTAAGGAACCAAAGGAGGTAGCGGGATATCATGTGAACCAGTACTGTGGGTTGTCATACCTGGCGTCTGGGGTCATAATTTTTGCGTGAGTGAAACTAACACAAGCAATAAGTTAACTGCCAGAATATTCTATGCCGCGTCTTTTGTAAATTCTCTGGCTAGTGGCGTTATCGGGCCACTCATGGTGATATACCTTCTTTTCGTTCGGTTAACGCCTGCACAGATTGGTATTTTGTTAGCGGCGGGGCGTTTGGCGATGATTATTTTTGAATTTCCGACAGGGATATTTGCCGATCGATATGGTAAAAGAAGGTCACTACTGATCTCCTTTGCACTTTCGAGTGTGCTGCTCCTGGGATGGTTTGTGAGTAACAGTTTTTTTCAATTTTTTGTTCTTTCCATACTATCTGGCTTAGCCTATACCTTTCAGAGCGGCGCGAAGGAATCATTGATGATTGATGTGTTACAGCTGGCGGATAAAGATAATTTGAGAAATCGCGTTTTCGTGCGGACAGGGTCATGGGGTAATGCAGGATTTGTGATAGGTGGAATGCTTGCGGCACTATTATCATTTTTTGCCCTGCGCTCAATTTGGCTAGCCGCGGCAGCCTGTAATGTAGTCTTGTTTCTTCTTTTTTTGTTAGGGGTAAGGAAGAAAACGCACCTGGATCTGAACACCGAGCCGCTTCAGCCATATGAGTTGCGGAGGAAGGAAGCGGCTGCTCCTGGCATCGGCCACTTTTCTACTATCAGTAAGGATGCCATGCGGTCATTGTTCTCCTCGGACCCATTATTGCGATTACTGGGTGTGGCTGTTTTCTTTTCTTTCGCGACCGCAATCTACGGATTGGCTTATCCGGTTTACTTCAAACAGATCCTCGACTTACCGGACTATATGTTCGGAGTGCTTGGTTCAGTTTCTGCGATAGTGGGTATTGCGGGGATGTTTATGGGTGAGAAAATTTGCGCACAGCGGGGACATTTGTTCGCACTAAGGATGTTTATTCTTTCCCTTTCGCTTTCATTTGTAGCCTTGGGGTCTTTCAAGGTTGCCAGCGTCACGATATTCGTGTTTGTTATAATAGAAACACTGATCCATGGTTGGTACCCGATGTATCAATCATTCTTTAATAAGTTTGTGGCAAGTAGTGTAAGGACAAGTATTATTTCTCTGCAGTCAGTAGTTAGCCTTCTGGCAATCGCGGGGGGTGAACTTGCGGCTGGGGTATCGATTTCTGTTGCACCGCCGCCAATTGTAATTGAATATAGCAGTCTGCTGCTGCTGATCACGCTCTTATTTTTTAAAAAGTGGCCGCAAAAGACAGAAGAAAAAAGGGGCTCCACTGACATAACGTCAGTAAGCCCCAGTGGTTGCTGTCTGTAATGCTAGCAGCAACCGCCTGCGCGACATTGCGGATTCATGTCGACGACGCCGTGAATCCGCTTGGATCCCTGCAGTTTCTTCACAGAGATCCGCGCGATCTTGATCTTGCGCTTCCGCAC
>CAYSWF010000071.1:0-5196 GCA_964434765.1 uncultured Candidatus Saccharibacteria bacterium | reverse complement strand
AAAAGGTCATTCGCTTAGCCGCCTGCAATTTTGTTCAGGACGCGCGCACTCTTATTGACCGTAGACACCTTTGGCAAATGGCGTGGCAGGAGACAGGTGAACAAATCCAGCAGTATCTGGAACCAGTTCTTTTCCCGGCGTCTTAGGACGCCTTATTTTTTGTCATTTTTTTCAAAACCACTTACAACAATCTCTTCCGGCTAGCTTTCAGCAGAATGAACAGCAAGGTTATAAGTAACAAACCAATTACCGACCAAAAAACGACGCTGTCCACCACTGTTGAGTCCAGCGCCCGGGGGTCGAAGAAGGGGTCCACTAGCACCAACATCGGGATGGCCACGATCGAATATATAGTCAGCAAGCGCAACAACTCATTCTGCTTATGTTGAATCAGCACATAATTCGTATTGGATAGTTCCCGCACGCTCTCAAACATACTCTCCAAGGTTTCCCACATTTTAAGCAGTTTCCCTTGCGCCCGGCGCCAAGTGGTAATAACCGCCGGCGTAATCAGGGCATGCTGGGGCACCGCCGCAAACAAACTGGTGTGAGGACGAATCACCTTTCGAAAATCCATCACGTCCCGGGTCAGCACGGATATTTCCTCGACCATTTTTCTTTCATTACCCTGGAAGACGGCGTCTTCAGCAATGTCAATGTGCTTAGCCAAACGTTCCAGCTTATGGAAAGCCGCTTCATTAAGTAGTGTTATGATATGCAGAGCTAACGACAACGCCTCGTCTCCAAAATACTCTTCCTGCTTATCCGGTGACGACTCAAAACTTTGACGAATTTTATCTAGTATGACCACCGGCTCATAATGCAGAGTGAATAACTGCTGTTGCTTGACGACAAAAAAGACCGGCACCCCGTACGTGACCCGCGCCTGACGGTCAAATACCGGCACTTGAATTAAAAACAGGAGATATCCCTCTCGCACCGTTATCTCGGGCCGGTGATGCCGCTCCGCCACAAAACCGGCGTCAGCCGGCGTCAGCTCTGTTACCCGCATAAACTCAACCAGCTCCTCCGGCCCCGGGCTTTGTACGTTAATCCACGTTAATCCCTTTGAGCTCAATTGATGCTTCATGATATGCTCTTACTATACCATGAAAAAAACTTCTCCCCGCCTCCTGGTTTTATCGTTGCCATTTCTTATTATCGGCACTTTGCAGCTGACCGGCTGTTTACGCCGTGAGTTGCCCCCGCCCTCTCCCGGGGGAGCCTACCGCTCCACCAGCGGCGGAGCGCAGTTTGACCAATCTGTGCGCTTAGCCGATGAAAAAGGCAATCTCGTCGGCTACGTTGCCTCTTTACCCTTGCGGACAATTCATCGCCCGTCTGCCGCGCCGGCTACGCTGTTTGCCACCGCCAGCGGGGAGGGTGCGGTGGTTTCTCATGACGATGGCGTAACCTGGCGGAAGATTAACCAACCATTAATCTCCATCACCGGCCTCGTAGCGTTAAAAAGCGGTGTGCTGCTTGCTTCTGGCACTAATGAAGCCGGCGCCGGTCTTGTGACTCGCAGTCTCGATAGCGGCGCAAGCTGGGAGGACGTACTGACCATACCGGCTTTTAAGAAACCCAAGAGCCAGGTTTATGAGATTATAAAGCCGCCCCCGCCCCCGCCCGTCTTCGTTTCCTCTCTGGCCCTTAACCCCTTCCAGGAAGACAACATCTATGCTACTACCAGCACCGGCGACCTGATGGCCGGCGAGCAATCAGGCAAAGTTTGGAACAACATACTCACTGTCTCTCCTATCAGAAAAGTGTCCCCCTCGCCTCATCAGGATGGGGAGTTACTACTGGTAACAACCGCGGGAGAGTTGATCCGAGCCGAAGACGGTCAGGCAGAAACTATTGAGTTACCTAAAAGAGCCAAGGCGCTTGACGTCATCTACATACAGCAATTTCCCGCTGCCATACTCGTCGGCAGTGATAGCGGCGTTTTCATCTCGCGTGATCGCGGTGATACTTGGCTTGAGCTGCCCTTGCCTATCAGCACTTCCGCTCCTCTGCGCAGCGTAGTTGTCCGGGTCAGCCCCACCAATCCCGACCGTTTCTTAGTGAGCGTAGATAGCGTTCTGTACCGCTCTGAAGACGGTGGTGAAACCTGGAATGCTCTCTCGCTAGACCTGCCAAACCATATCATAACCGACATCTCCATCGACCCCACCAACGCCGCCCGCGTCCTGCTCGTCACCTCCCCCCTGGAAACTTGACATCATCTAAAGACATCTGTACGCTGCCAATCAGCACTCTAAATATGAGAGTGCTAATACCCTATGGATGAACGCAGCGCTCTTATTCTCCGACAACTCGTACAAGAATATATTAATACGGGTCAACCTGTTGGCAGTAAAGTGTTAGCCGGGACCATTCATCTCTCGATTAGCCCGGCTACGATTAGATTGCGTTTGCGCAGTCTTGAAAAAGCCGGCTACCTTGAACAACCGCATACCTCCGCCGGGCGTCTGCCAACTGACCAGGGATATCGGTACTTTGTCAATCAACAAATTCATTTCTACCGGCCCAGCACGCGGCGGCTCGCTACCCTGGCGATGCGCCTGCGCGCTGTCCAGCTTATTCATCCCCACCTCGGCAGAGCCATCGCTCAACTACTAGCCCAGCTTAGCCGTAACGTAGCTATTAGTGGTTGCTTGCCCTCCTGTCAGATACAGGAAGCAGGCCTGGCCGATGCTTTTGCTGCCACCGACGAGGCCAACCACAGCACCTTATTAGAGGAGTTATCTCTCTTACTCAAACGCATTGATGCTCATTTGAGTCACCTCGCGCAAATGAGCCAAGACCACACCCATGTGTTCATCGGCCAAGAAAACCCCGTTATCAAGGCTACCCATACCAGCTTCATGGTCCGCACCACTAAAATACCCAAAGGGGAACAAGTGGTGTTAATGCTGCTCGGCCCCAAGCGCATGTCTTATCAGCGCAACATTGACATTCTCGACAGTTTAGCCGAATTATTTGAACACGTAAGACTATGATGATACATGCCAATACTGTACACACTGCCTCCTCCCCCTCCCGGGAACAAGAATATCTGGCTGGCTGGCAGCGGGCTCGTGCTGAATTGGATAATTTCCGCAAGCGCCTAGATCAGGAGCAGAGCCAGCAACAATTACGCCTGCGGCAAGAAGTCATCGTCCCCCTACTGGGTTTAGCCGATTCCTTTCAGACCATGGTCAGCCATCTGCCCAGTGATTTAGCCAACCATGCCTGGGCGGTGGGCGTGGTGCATGTGGCGCGTCAGATTAAACAAATTCTGCGCGAATATGGTGTGGAGCCCATTGAGGCCGTCGGGGACCAATTCGATCCCAATAAACACGAAGCTGTGTCAAAAGTAAGCCAACTCGGCGCCACCAGCGGGTGTGTCGTAGAAGTTCTGCAAACGGGCTATGTTTTGGGTGATAGAGTTATTCGTCCCGCCAAAGTCAGAATAGCCAAATAATACTTACTTATAAGAAATTAACATAATTATGAGCACAATATTAGGTATAGACCTAGGTACAACCAATTCCGCTTTTGCCCACGTCGAAGGCGGTAAACCAGTCATTCTGGAGAATAGCGAAGGCGGTCGCACCACGCCGTCGGTCGTGGCCATTAGCCGGTCCGGCGAGCGACTGACTGGCATACTGGCTAAGCGGCAGGCAGTTACCAATCCCGAAAATACCGTATTTTCCGCCAAGCGCCTAATTGGCCGTCGTTTTGACGACGCCGTGGTTCAGAAGGACAAAGAACTTCTGCCTTATGAACTGCGCGCCAGTGACGGCGGGGGAGTGGAGATCAAGTTTGGCAACAAATGGGTCCGCCCGACCGAGATATCGGCGCAAGTCCTGCAAAAAATTAAGGCCGACGCTGAAAGTAAACTAGGCACCGCTGTTACCGATGCCGTCATCACCGTGCCGGCTTATTTTGATGACTCCCAGCGCCAAGCTACCAAAGATGCCGGAGAAATTGCTGGCCTCAACGTGCGTCGCATCATAAACGAACCAACTGCCGCCGCCTTGGCCTATGGGCTAGACAAAAATAAAGAAGAGAAAGTAGTTGTCTTCGATTTTGGCGGTGGCACTTTTGACATCTCGATCTTAGAAATATCCGGGGACACTATTGAAGTTGTTGGCACCCACGGCGACACCCATCTCGGTGGTGATGACTTTGACCAGCGCATCATTGACTGGATTATCAAAGAATTCAAGTCCCAAGAGGGCATTGATCTAGGCCAGGACCTAATGGCCTTACAACGTCTCAAGGAGGCCGCGGAAAAAGCCAAACACGAATTGTCCAGTGCCAGCCAAGCTGAAATAAACCAGCCATTTATCACCACTGGCCCCAACGGCCCCAAACACCTAGTTCTCGCCCTGACGCGCGCCAAACTGGAGGAACTCGTGATCGACTACATCGATAAAGCTATCGCTCTGACTAGAGAGGCCCTGGTGGAAGCCAAACTCTCTCCTGGCGACATCAACGAAGTAATCCTCGTTGGCGGCCAAACCCGCATGCCGAGAATTATTTCGGCCGTCCGGGAATTCTTTGGCAAAGATCCGCACCAAGGCATCAACCCCGACGAGGTAGTTGCCATCGGCGCTGCCATCCAGGGCGGTATTCTTCAAGGTGACGTCAAAGATGTTCTCCTACTTGATGTTACCCCCCTCACTCTGGGCATAGAGACACTCGGTGGCGTTCGCACTCCCCTTATCGAGAAGAACACCACTGTCCCCACTAGAAAGTCACAGGTTTTCTCTACCGCGGCCGACAATCAGCCCCAGGTCGAAATCCATATCCTGCAAGGAGAGCGGGAGATGGCGGCCGACAACAAATCACTGGGCCGCTTCGTTCTTGATGGCATTCCTCCCGCCCCGCGCGGCCTGCCGCAAATTGAAGTTACCTTCGATATCGACGCTAATGGCATCCTCAATGTCTCTGCTAAAGACAAAGCTACCGGGAAAGAACAAAGCATTCGTATTGAAGGCAGTTCCGGCCTAAGCCAGGAGGAGATTGAACGCATGAAGCAGGACGCCGCCCAACACGCCGCCGCGGATCGTCAAAAGAAAGAATTAGTGGAAACTAAGAACCAAGCCGAGCAGCTCGTCTTTATCACCGAGAAAACTATCAAGGAAGCCGGAGACAAAGTTGACCAGCCTACCCAAAAAGAAATTAATGAAAAACTCGCTGCCC
>CAYSWF010000070.1:0-5286 GCA_964434765.1 uncultured Candidatus Saccharibacteria bacterium | reverse complement strand
TAGGCCCCAGACCTTATTATCCTGATGAACTTGAGGAGCAGCAAAAAAAATATCGGCATTATTCAGGTTATCCAGGAGGCATAAAAGAACGCTCGGCGGCAGATCAAAGACGACGCGATGTGCGCCGCTTGGTGGCAGATGCTGTGTTTGGTATGCTGCCCAAGAACAGCCTAAGAGCTAAACGCATGCAACATCTCAAGCTATACGCCGGAGAGGAACATCCACACCAGGCACAAATATGACTAAGAAGAAAAAAGAGGGAAAATATTATGGGTTGGGTAGACGCAAGTCGGCTATAGCGCGAATCAGTTTAGTTAAAGATGCGGCCGGGAAAAATATAATAAATGACATGGACTTAAAGACGTATTTCCCAACGATTGATATGCGTATGTCCGCTTTGGCGCCGCTTATTTTGACTTCACAACAGGACGAATGGGGTATAAAAGCAAAGGTCACCGGAGGCGGCAAGCGAGCCCAGGCCGAGGCAGTTAAACTGGGCGTGGCGCGGGCGTTGATGGTTGTTGACCCTAATTTAAGAACTCAGCTTAAAGCTGCTGGTATGCTGACGCGGGATGCCCGAGTGAAAGAACGTAAAAAATTTGGTCTAAAACGCGCCCGCCGCGCGCCCCAGTTCTCCAAGCGATAAGCCAGGCTTGACAATATTTGTCTGGCGTGTACAGTGCGGGACGGGTGTTTGTTCTTTAGTACTTTGCACGCGACATGATCCAGGAAAAAAGGGAGGTTTAAGCAAATGCTCGTTCTATCCCGAAAAAAGAATGAGAGTATTGTCATCAATGATGACATCACGATCGTGGTAGTCGAAATTCGTGGGGATAAAGTACGACTTGGTGTGGAAGCCCCAAAAGAAGTTTCGGTCCACCGCCGCGAAGTGTTCGACGCCATTCAGCGCAATAAACTAGAGGCGGAGAAGAAAGCAGCTGATGGTGATGACGCAGCAGAACCGGGCAGTGATGTTTAGTGTTCGGCAGTTCTCTTCTTGTCCAGCCGGCCGCACTTCGTGTGGCCTTTTTTATTCAACAATAAGTGAGGTGGTAACTAGCTGGGTAGTGGAGCCAAGACGTTTGAGATAAAAAATTGTGTCACCATTTTGGCCAACGGCGGTTAGGCTGTTACCTAAGTTAGTGGAGTCAACCGTGTAACTAATGGGGTGGTCGCGCGTGTCAACTTCGGTGATGATAATTTCATCATCAACTTGGTAAATAAGATGGTGGCCGCCGGCAAACCATTGGGGGGATCGAATGGGACGCGAGAGGCGCAGGACCAAGCGCAATTGTCCGGGCGGCAGATAGCTTAAGCGTTCATCGCGAGCGTTGAAGACGTGCAGGGAAGTCTCATCAATCTGGACATAAAGAAGCTGACCGTCTGGTGACCAGCCAGCGCGCAAAACATTATTAGCTACCATTTGGAGTTTCTCCGCCTCGTCGAGAACAGCTAAGCTCTTATCGTTAAATTGAACTGCCACATGGCCGCTGGGCGTGACCAGAAGCTGGTCAATAGTGCTGTCGACTGAAAAGGGAAGGGATCGAGTCAGTTTCCCTTGCAGGTTATATATATCTATCTGCCGGGTAGAGGCGCCAACCACATAGATGTTACGTGAACTGGTAGCAAAGGTGTGTACGCCAGAAGCGAGAGGGATAGTTGTGTTGGTGGCAATGTTATAGGCAAAAAGATCGCCGGCGGGGCTGACAGCGAGGAGACGTCCCGGGATTCTAGGGTCCCAGGTAATCTGACGAGCTTGTTGAAGCGCGGCCAGGCGACGGGGCCGGGGCGAACGATCAGTAATGTCTATGACACTGGTCACACTGTCAGCGATGAGAAGAACACGGTTGCTGTCGGGCGACCACAATAATCCTTGGCTGGCTACGTAAGTAGTAAGGGGCGAGATGATGGGATTACCTTCTTCGTCGATGACGTGGAGCTTATGGTCAGGTGTTGTGGCGGCCAGGAGCTGACGATTCGGGGATAACGAGAAGGAGTCGATGTTACTAAGTATTATCGAGTTTTTTGGTTGCTGGGGGAAGAGGCGTACGCTGTTAAGGTAAGTGACAACTGTGGGCTCAATAGTAAGACGCTTGAGCCAGGCAACATAGCCGTCTTTGTTAATAGAGACGGTTACTTCTCCGGGCGGCAGATTGGAAACGGAGCGGGGGGTTGCACCGATAATTTTATCATCGACGGCTATTTGGGCACGTCGGGGCTCTGTCTCAATGATGAGCACGCCGACGGGCAGGGCATCACCAAGGTCAATACCAACACGATAGCCCATGGCGTAAAAAATGACGAGAGGGGCGATAGCCATGAAGACTACGGAGGAACTGAACAATAAAAGTTTCCGGTATATTTTTTTCATAGAAGGACTATGCATGATGGCTTTGGCATTGTCAAATTGGTAGCGACGTGGTATAGTTTTATTCATGGCAAAATTTGTAATTGAGGGTGGGCAGAAGTTATCCGGCTCAATTCCGGTGTATGGTTCAAAAAATGCGGCACTGCCACTACTGGCTGCGTCCTTGCTAACGTCTGATACCTTACGCTTGATTAATATTCCTGAAATTAGTGATGTCGAGAAGTTAATATCTATTCTTGAGGGCTGGGGCGTGAAAGTAGGCCGATCTGGTGATGAAGTGATACTGTCGGCTAAGAAAATTGCTCCAGAAAATCTACCGGCAGGGGCGGTGGGAGCGCTGCGGGGTTCGGTTCTTCTTATGGGCGCACTGTTGGGACGCATTAGGCAGGTACAACTGCCGCGGCCGGGGGGAGATATCATTGGAGCGCGGCCGATTGACGCACATCTCGACGCTTTCCGGCAATTAGGCGCTGTGGTTAGTGATGAAGGGGATTCAATACGTATTGACGGCTCGTCTATAAAAGCCGGCCCGGTGGTAATGCGCGAATTCTCCGTGACGGCGACGGAGAATATTCTGATGACAGCGGCTAGTCTGCCGGGTACGACCACTATACACATAGCAGCGGCGGAACCACATGTGGTCGCCTTGTCTGAATTGCTAAGTCTGATGGGCGCCCGTATTGAGGGGGCCGGTACGCATACAATAACTGTCCAAGGCAGATCATCTCTAGGGGGAGCGACGTACAATAATATTCCTGACATGCTGGAGGCGGGCTTTTTTATTCTCATGGCGGCAGCCACACGATCGGAGCTGACGGTGGAAAAAGTGCCGGTCGGCGACCTGAAGCTGTTTCTTAAAAAAATAGATGATATCGGTATTGCTTATACAGTTAACGAGGAGTCGGCTCAAGTTATGGTGCACCCGAGCAGGCTAAAGGCATTTAACGTGCAATCACTGCCCTACCCTGGCATACCAACAGATTTGCAAGCTCCGTTTGCCGTGGTGGCTACCCAGGCTCACGGCAGCTGCCTCATCCACGACCCGATGTACGAGGATCGTTTTAAGCATATCGCGGAACTGCAGAAGATGGGCGCGAAAGCGGTGGTGTGTGACCCGCACCGGGTGGTGATTGAAGGGCCAAGGCAACTCAATGGTTGCGAAATAACCAGTTTTGATATTCGCTCGGGAGCAACCTTGGTTATGGCCGGGTTGGTGGCACGCGGTCAAACTGTTATTCACCAAGCTGAAATTATAGAGAGGGGCTACGCTAATCTAGCGGAACGGCTAAAAGGTGTCGGGGCTGTCGTTTACAGAGAATAGACAACCATATACCATGTGATGAATGACCATCATCCGTAAAATCGCGATTGACCTAGGGACAACTAGTACTTTGATGTATGTGCCCCGGCGGGGCATTGTACTCAACGAGCCGTCGGTGGTGGCGGTGTCGGTGGATGAGAATGCGGTGCTGGCAATTGGCAATGAGGCCAAGGAGATGATTGGGCGCACACCGGAGAGTATTGTGGCCCATCGTCCTTTAAGAGACGGGGTGATTGCTGATTATCGCGTTACGGAAGCTATGCTGCGCTATTTAATCCAAAAAGTTGGCGCCTCGGTGCGTTTTTTGCGACCGGAGGTCTTGGTGTCGGTGCCGGCCGGCATTACCAGCACGGAACGGCGGGCGGTAGTTGACGCCACTATGTCAGCGGGAGCGCGGGCTGCTTACTTGATTAAAGAGCCAATTGCGGCGGCTATCGGAGCCGGTATTCCTATTGGAGAGAGTTCGGGGCACATGATTGTAGATATTGGTGGGGGCACCACCGAAGTAGCTATTATTTCGCTGGGAGGTTTAGTAGCTGTCCACTCGGCGCGGGTGGGAGGAAACAGGTTTGACGAAGCGATTGCCGAACATATACGCCGGCGTTATGGACTAGTGTGCGGGGAACAGACGGCTGAACATATTAAGATAAAGATAGCTTCGGCGGTGCCAGAGGAAGAACCTAACCAGATGACTATTCGGGGGCGGGATCTGGCCTCCGGCCTGCCGAAGGAGATGACAATATCATCGCACGAGGTTACGGAAGCTCTCAAAGATCCTTTAGAGGAAGTGTTGCAAGTAATCAGGCAGGTACTGCAGGAAACGCCGCCGGAATTAGCGGCAGACGTTATTGATAAGGGCATTGTAGTTAGCGGAGGGGGGGCATTGCTGCGCAATATTGACCAACTTATTTCCCGCTCTACTGCTGTGCCGTGTTACATAGCTGACGATCCGTTAGTATGCGTAGTTAAAGGAGCCGGAGCGGCCTTAGAAAACATTGGTGCCTATAAGCGCAGCGTGTTGCTAACAAAATAAAAAAGCGGCGCAACTCACAACCTCTTGCCTCTTTAGCGGCGTCCGATTATTCTGAATCGATGTCTTTGGGAGATTTGAAAGTGGCCTTAGTGCACGACGAGCTGACGCGGCGAGGCGGGGCGGAAATCGTGTTGGAAGAATTGTTGCGGCTGTTTCCGAAAGCAGAGGTGTACACGTTGTACGCGGGCAAGCCGCTCATGATGGTTGACGGAATTACTTACCACATCCGAACCTCGTTTTTACAGCGCTGGCCGTTGTGGTTTCGCCGACACCCCTCGAGATTGCTGCCGCTTTTACCGCACGCAGCCGAGCAGTTTGATTTGTCAGCGTATGATCTTGTCATTACCTCCGCCAGCAGTTTTGCTAAATCGGTTGTTACGAGAGTAAATGTGCCCCATTTGTGTTATTGTCACTGCCCGACGCGCTATTTGTGGGATACGACACATGAAGCAGTGGCACGACAGAGATGGCTGATGCGGGGGGTAGGGGCGGCCTTATTGCATTACTTGCGCTTAGCTGACTTTACGGCGGCTCAACGGGTTGATGCGTTCCTGGCAAACTCGC
>CAYSWF010000069.1:2865-5304 GCA_964434765.1 uncultured Candidatus Saccharibacteria bacterium | reverse complement strand
GCGCGGGAGCTATTCAAGCGACAGGGGTTGCCGGAAGAGGATGTTGTTTACGCAGTGACCGACGAGCTGGTATCGGGGGAGTATAAAAAAGCGGGATTCAAGAGGAAACTGCAAGGGCGTAAGTCGGGCGTAGTGGTGTATGTCAATGACGATGGGTGGCGGGTAGAATGCGGAGGAGCAAAGCAAGCGCGGCGGGAGCTGACGCAATTGGTTCACGGCGCACAGCAAGACGGAATTAAGGAATTAAGAGGCAATACGGCATATCCGGGAAAAGTGAAGGGCAAGGTCAGTATTATCTCTCGTAAGAAAGATCTCGATAAATTCGTGCCCGGTTCGGTGCTGGTAACGTCAATGACGCGGCCGGAGTTTTTGCCGATAATGAAACAGGCGGCAGCGGTGGTGACGGACGAGGGTGGTATAACGTGCCACGCGGCCATTGCTAGCCGCGAACTAAAAATCCCCTGCGTGATTGGGACGAAAGTGGCGACGCAGGTGCTGAAGGACGGCGATTTGGTGGAGGTGAACGCGGAGAAGGGAGTGGTAAGAAAAATTGATGAGCAGAGTTAGTCAGGGAAATGGCAGCTTGGTTATTGATGGCGTTGAGTGGCGGCCTTTTGTAAATAGGAATATGCCGCTGTGGCATCAGTTTTCGAGTGTTTATGGTCACCTTTACCACGTGGCGGACTTCGGCGTAAAGTACCAGTTTGATTATCTCTCGCTTACGGTTCACGGCACTTACACATATACCTTTAGGACCGATGAACAGGCCAAGGGTTATGCCGCGGCAGTATTGGGGGCGGTTAATACCAGGGATAAGATTGATTCTTTGGAGGAGAAATACCTGTCATTTGGAGAAGAGCTGCTTGTTTCCTTGAGAAGTTGCGTGGCCGATTTGAATCCGGCCACTTGGGCAGAGTTTGTAGGGAATTACCGTCGCTACGCGGGCGGTCTATCTATCACCACTATCGTCGGTCGGCAAGGGGCCGAATTACTAGAGAGAAGATTGTGCGCGCTTGGGGTGGGAGAACGGGAAGCGGAGGGAGTGGTTAATGCAATTACCTACCCGGACGAGCACACCCCGCTTTTTTTATCACAGCGCGACATGTTGCAGATTGGTGCTGATGTGCAAGCAGGGATAACAGGTCAAGGACAGAGAAGGCAGCGGTTGGAGGAATGGCTGGAGCAGTATGGGCATATTCCGGTGGGTTTTGTTGATGAGCCATGGAGCTTGGCTGATGCGGAGAAGAGATTGGGCGAGGTGTTACAGAAAGATTGTCAGGCTACTTTGGGGGACTTTGAGTCTAACCATGAGAGCAGGATTAAAGAGCGGGAAAGGAAGTTAAAGGAGGTGGCTGATGAGGAGGTCTCGACGCTAGCGTATGCGATTCAGAAGGGGACTTATTTGAATGAATTTCGCAAAGGAATATTTAGCCGGGTGTCATTGGGATACCGTCCGATTTTTAGGGAAGTGGCAGAGAGAGCAGGGCTGGCTGGTTGGCGGCAGTGTTTTTATCTGTCGCCTGATGAAATGGCGAGAATTATAAAAGGAGAGGATATCTTAGCTGACAGTTTGGTTAAAAAAAGGGACGTGGTTGGGCTCATGATGAAGGGTGACAGATTAACCGTCCTTGATGGTGAACTGGCTCGGGAGCTGCTGCAGGTAGTTAAGGAGGGGGTGGTAGAACAGGCTGGCGGGGTTAGTGAGCAGGCGCAGTTGGAGGACGTGGTGGCTAATAAAGGGAAAGTGAGAGGGAGGGTAAGGGTAGTGCTGGGGGTGAAGGATTTCAATAAAGTGCAGGCTGGTGATGTTTTGGTGGCCGCGATGACCTCGGTTGACTTCGTGCCGGTGATGGAGAAAGCCGCAGCGTTTGTGACGGATGAGGGGGGAATCACTTCTCACGCGGCCATTGTGGCGAGAGAAATGAACAAGCCCTGCATCATCGGGACAAAGATTGCCACGCAGGTGCTGAAGGACGGCAACCTGGTGGAGGTGGATGCGGAGAAGGGAATAGTTAGAAAAATATGAAAAACATTGTTAAGGAAACAAGTAATAAAGAAGACATCCAGGAATTCCTGAATATTCCGTGGCGTTATTTGTATACCCGCCGCATGACGTATCAAAAAACACGTCTCTACCACTATGGCTTCTGGAAGGGTTTCCGCGACGTGTTTGGTTATCGGCAGCGCTACGAACTCAATCGCTACATCAACGGCGACATGATGGGTTATGTAGCGCAAAATGAAGTGGATGGTCTGGAAAAACACCTGGTAGGAAAATTCAAAGACGCCCAATTTGTGGAGCAGCAAGTGCGTTTTTGGCCAGAGAAAATTGAAAGTGACTTTGCTGAATATCTTGCTTTTATGCGAGATCTGCCACAAGGGTTATCGGCGCTAGCACCGCAGGAAATTGTCAGTATTTTAGATGAATATTACGAACTG
>CAYSWF010000069.1:648-2855 GCA_964434765.1 uncultured Candidatus Saccharibacteria bacterium | reverse complement strand
AGTATTGATTTCTGGATACTATTCGTTAATGTCGAGAAAGCCTTGAGTGAGGTTTTGCAGGATCTTCTTAGCAAGCAGGGATTGTCGAAGGAGGAAGTAGCCGATTTATTAGAGCGTCTTTCCGAACCGAGAAAAATTATTCCGCTTGATAGCGAGCGTCTTTCTATTTTGAGAATTGCCTTGGCCGGTGAAGGGCAGCAGGACAAGCCGCTGCAGGAGCATGCGGAGGAGTTTGGATACATGCCGATGTACGACATTGATTATGAGCCGTACGGGCGTGAATATTTTGTGAAGAAATTGTCTGACGTTAAGCGGTCGCCGCGCGAGGCCATAGAAAGAGAAATTACTGGGATTGAAGAAAAATACCGCGAGAGAGCAAGGTACTACGCCGAGACGGTGGTTGAGGAAAAGTGGGGCAGACACTTGTTTGTACTGCTGTCTTTCTTCTCTGTTTGCAGCGATCAGAAGGACCAAAAGCAGTATGTTAGGGATAAGGGGAGCTTCTACATTCGCCCCATTTTTGAAGAAGTGAGTCGGCGCCTGGGGCTGTCGCTTACGCAAACGCTTTTTATGCACAAAAGTGAACTTGAAGCAGCACTGCTGGAAAATTCCGTGGTGCCGGCTGGGGTTTTGGATTGGCGAATGAGCAACAGCGCTTATCTTTGCCGTGATAATGAGTTATGGATTGTCACCGATCCGGCCAATCTTAAGCTCGTTGACGCTGCATTATCGGCCAAAGAGGAGATTGAGCTAAAAGGATTAGGCGTGTCTAGCGGGCGCGTTCGGGGTAAAGTATCAGTAATTTTGAGCAACAATGATTTTGCGAAATTCAACGAAGGCGAGATTCTGGTGACGAGCGCCACGCGGCCTGATTTTGTGCCGCTTATGAAAAAAGCCAAGGCTGTCGTGACGGATGAAGGCGGCGTGCTTTCCCACGCCGCTATCGTTTCGCGCGAGCTAGGCGTTCCTTGCGTGGTTGGCACGGGTTCGGCGACATGCGTGCTTAAAAATGGTGAGCTGGTGGAAGTGGACGCTAATCAGGGGACGGTGAGGAAGATATGAGCAGGGAGAAGTTAAAACCATATTTGAATCCGGAGGAGGAGCTGCTGGTGTGGGGGCCAGTGCCGGGGCGAGTGCATTTCTCTTCTGTGTATACGAGAGCTTTCGCTTATGATTTTTCTAAGCATTATAAAGGAGCGTGGCCAGGGACGGTGGTTTTGGTGAAGGAAGGGAAGTTAGTTTGGATTAATGAGTTTCCGGCGCTGCGGCAGGCAGGTCGTGAGGTTTTCCTGAAGTATGTTCTGCCGAAGAGAAGCAGACGGCGTGAGAAGAAACGATGGTTGGGGATTGTTGATGAGCTGGTTGAGGAAGAGAAAAAGATTGCCAGTATTGATTTGGCCGGGATGACAGATAAGGAACTGCATGGCTTGGCGGAACATTATTATGAATTAGTGAATCGTTTTGAGCTGCCGACGATAGCGCCGGAGTTGGGGAATTATGGTTCGGATGTTTTTTTAGAGGAAGAGATTATTAAATATGTGCCGGAGGCGGGGGAAAGAGCGAAAGCGCTGGAGATATTAACGGCGCCGGAGGAGCTGTCTTTTACTCAACAGGAGGAGATTGAGCTGGCGGAGACGGACAACGCGGGAGATCACCAGCAGAAGTATGCCTGGTTGAGAAATAACTACGCGGGGAGAGTGGAATCGCCGGTGGAGTTCTTCATTAAGCGTAAAGAGGAGCTGGATAAAGACTTGAGGATAAAAGTGGTCAAAAGGTTGGATGAATTGAAGCGGGAGAAGCAACGTTTGGTTAAGAGGTATGGTCTGCCGCAGCACATCATGGAGATAGCGGAAGCTATTTGGGAGGCTGTGGTCTGGCAGGACGAGAGGAAGAAGCACATATATAGGTCAATGCATTATTTGGAGATGATCTTAGAGGAAGTGGCGAGGCGGGCGGATATGGAATTAGAGGTGTTAAAGGACGCTTCGTGTGACGAGGTGTTGCGAATGTTGAAAGGCGAGAATGTGCTAGGGGAACTTAAGGGTAGGGGGCGGGGCTGTGGGGCGGAGTTTGGCGGGGGAAAGTTAAATAAGTTGTCAGTTGAACGCGTCAATGAGTATTGGGGCTTATATGTGGAGAAATATTCGGGACACAGGGCGGACGAAGTGAGGGGCGTGGTGGCTAGCAGTGGTAAAGGTGGTGTGGTG
>CAYSWF010000069.1:0-638 GCA_964434765.1 uncultured Candidatus Saccharibacteria bacterium | reverse complement strand
GAGAGTGCGAATTATCAAGGAGCCAAGCGAGTCAGAGTTGTTCCAGGAGGAGGAAATACTAGTGGCGTCGATGACGAGCCCGGAGTATGTTTTCGCCATGCGCAAAGCAGCAGCCGTGGTGACAGATTCGGGGGGTTTAACTTCCCACGCCGCGATTGTTTCCAGAGAGCTTAAGATTCCGTGTCTGGTGAACACAAAGGTGGCGACAAAGGTGTTTAAGGATGGCGATTTGGTGGAGGTGGATGCAGATAGGGGCATTGTAAAAATTATTAGCCGGGTTAAGGATTGAAGTGTGAACAAAAAAGAGTTAATGGAGTACTTGCGGACGCACGAGATGGACGTGCAGAGCGCGCGGGCGATGTTTTTGTTTGCGGAGCGGGTGTATGGCTCATACGTGGATTCGGATGTAGTGCACGGGGAGAATTTCTCGCCGGTGATATTCGCTTTTAGCGCGGACAGGTTTTACCAGTTAATTGCGCGGTCGGTGATTGATGGGGCGGCGCGCAAAGTATATAACGATTTCCTGGCGGATGAGGAAAGCTTGGATAAATTGATAGCCAGCCACCGGTCGTACGAGTTTCTGATGGATGAGCTGTGGGGGAAGCTGCAAGCCAATAAAGCGGAGGCGGACCTGGAAG
>CAYSWF010000068.1:0-5308 GCA_964434765.1 uncultured Candidatus Saccharibacteria bacterium | reverse complement strand
AGCCTATCGGAAGCCTCACTTTCACCTACGGAGGACAGCCACTCCATCGCCCCCGAATATAAAGATTCGTACTGTAACCCCTTTAATTCTTCTATCTTCCATTTTCTAACAATCTTCACATCCTCACCGAAAACTTCGCTCGCTCTCTCCTTAGCCACAATTATCTCATTCCCCTCATGCTTAACACTCACGTAAGTCAGCTCTGGATTCACCGCCACTGCCACATTCCCCGGCAACGTCCATGGAGTTGTAGTCCAAATGAGCAAGTAAATTCTGCCTTTTGAGTTTTGAGTTTTGAGTTTCAGCAGCACATAAACCGCCATATCCACCCTGTCCTTGTAACTGCCGGCCACCTCAAAATTAGACAACGGCGTCTCACAACGCACACAGTAAGGAGTGGAACGGAAAGCTTTATATACAAGCTCTTTGTCCCACAACTGCTTAAACACTCCCCATTCCGACTCCATGTAGTCCTTATCTAGAGTAGTATAAGCCTTGTCGTAATCTGCCCAACGACCCATCCGCTTCAACGTACGAGTAAAGTCGTCAATATATCGAAATACTGTCTCCCGACACTTTTTGTTAAAATTTTCAATGCCAAACTTTTCGATATCCTTCTTCGTATTAAACCCCAACTCTTTCTCAACAATTGTCTCTACCGGCAAGCCATGGCAGTCCCAGCCCACTCGGCGCGGCACATAATATCCCCTCATAGTCTTGTAACGCAGCACTGTATCTTTGATAGCGGACGGCAAAATATGCCCAGAGTGAGGCTTACCCGTCGCATATGGCGGCCCATCATAAAAGGTAAATAATTCTTTATCCTTTACCCTTGCCAACGATTCCTCAAAAATTTTCTCCTTATCCCAATACTCAAGAATACTCCGTTCTAACTCATCAATATTCACCCGCGCAGATACATCCGCTAAGGCCATAACTATTTCTTTTTCCTATTCTTCTTCGTACTTCCTGCTACCCCTTCATACACCTTCATCAACGCTTTCACCCGCCGCGCCCACGGCTCCTGGGCCGCCTCCTCTATCCCCATAACAACGATCCGCTCCGCCGGATACCCATGCCGGTCCACCAGCAGTCTCTTATCACTCTCCGAGTTCACAATGATACGCCGCGCCCGCTTACATAACTGGGTAAAAGCCACGCGCGCGCCCAGCATAAAGGTTCGCACGAATAGGTTACTCTCGCTCTTCCCTCTCGGCACGTAATGAAAAGTCGTTATAATCTTCCCCGGGTAAAGATAAGGAATTAATCCCTCCGGTGAGTGAAACACATCCAAATGCGCCGCTGCCAAGAACGAGGAAATCAACATATGCGAGTACACCATCGGCAGATACTTGCGGTATTGGATAAATGGAAAGCGCTTAATCTCCACATTCTTTCCTTCAAATTTCTTAGTACTCTTCATACGCTCGTCAAAGAAAAGTACCCAGGTATGTTCCTGCTTCTTATCAGCTGCCAGCAAATTAGTAATCAACTGCTCCGTATAACGAGCAATCATCGGGTTATACCGCTTGTGCTTCCGCAAAACAATGTGAGCATCAATGCCAATTCTCATAAGAATTCCAGTATATTACATCACGTCCGGTTTACCAATACCAACCAAGTCCAAAATCGCGCCTAGCACTGCTCGCGCTGCCAACACCAACTGCAACCGGCTGTTAACAAGTTTGTCATCTCCGGCCGCCAGCACCGGCACCTGGCGATAAAAGACATGAGTGGACCTAGCTACTTCCTGCGCGTAGTAAGCCAAGTCATGCACATCAAATGTGTTCGCTATATCGCCGACCACCTCGGGGAATCGATACAGCTGCCGCATCAAGTTAAGCTCATGAGTGTGAGTCAGCGCCGGATTGTCTGTTAGATCAAACGCCTCGCCGACTCTACTAACCACGCCTTGTTGCTTAGCCCGACGTAAAATCGACTGTAGCCGTACATACGCATATTGCACATAATAGACCGGGTTACGCTCACTTCGCTCTTTGGCTAAATCCAGATCAAAATCCATGTGCGTATCCAGCCGGTGCTGCACCAAGAAAAAGCGCGCTGCGTCATAACCTACCTCATCAATCAAGTCTTTCGGGCCAACTGTCTGTCCCGCTCTCTTTGATAATTTAATCTGCTTGCCACCCTGCGTTAATCGAAACCACTGCGCGGCCACCAGCCGTAACTTACTAACATCGTTACCCAGCACTTCCATGGCCGCCCGCAATTTTGGCAAGTGTCCCTGATGATCTGCGCCCACCACCGTCACTATGTGGTCAAAGCCGCGATCATACTTGTTCTGATGATAACCAATGTCCGGCGCAATGTAAGCATACTCACCGTCGCTTTTAACCAGCACCCGATCCTGGTCATCGCCAAACCCGGTCGTTTTTAAATACACGGCTCCATCCTTCGTGTACGTCGCCCCTTTTTCTTTCAGCTTCTCAAGCGTCTTTTCTATTATTCCCTCCGCCCGCAAGCTACGCTCGCTCGTCCATACATCAAACTTTATCTTTAACACCTCGTCTATAGTCTGTTTTATCCGCCCCAGCATTATCTCCACCGCCTCCTCACTTATTTTCTCAATGACCTCTCTATCCGTTAGGTCAGCTACGGTAAACTCTTTACCCTCGTTCTCGTGCCATCCCTCTTTCACCACCTCCGCCAGCTCTTTTACGTACTCGCCTTGATACAACCCCTCCGGCCACTCCACTTTTTCCCCTCCCGCTTCCAAAATCCGACGCAGTACCGACTCGCCCAAACGCATCACTTGCCCCCCCGCATCATTGAAATAATACTCTCGCGTCACGTTATAGCCCGCGCACGTAAGCACTCTGCCTAACGTATCAATACTAAAAGCCGTGCGCGTATTCCCCAGCGTCAGCGGCCCCGTTGGATTAGCCGAAATAAACTCCAGGTTAACGCTTTTGCTATCACCTCCGTTAATGGCACCGCACAAATCAGCCTCCACAATATTGTCTAACCTAGCCGTCAGCCACCCCGGATTGAGCCACACATTCAAAAAACCCGGCGCCCCCGCCGTCAGCCGGCCGATGTACTCCTTCTTAGGCATAAACTCCACTATCGCCTTAACAATTTCAAGCGGGAGTTTACCTTGAGCGTTTACTCCGAGTAAAGTCGAAGAGAGCGCAGCGAGTCGAAGGGCCACCGGCGAGGCATAGTCCCCTCTCTCCCCGCCGTCCTGCCACTCCACCACAATCTCCGGTAATTCCTTAAGTTCTAGCAGCTCGCCGGCCTTCACCGCCGCCTCAATTCCCTCCCTTATATCCCCTGCCAGTGCCCGCTTAAGATTCAACATATCTACAGTATAGCGCCATACTAAATAAAAAACCCCGTCGCCAGTTATAGCCACGGGGTTGGTTTCTGAAAGAGCCATTCCTTTAGCACAGCTCAACGTCCCTGCTCTTCCTGTTTTTTCTTCTGCTCGTAGCGGATCTTCCGGCAGCGCTGCAGCCCCCACGGGTGCAAGCTGCACCCATGGCTACGACAAACACCCCTCCGACAGTTTTCTTCCCTGTCAGCCGAAAAGCGGCCTGTGTCCAGCGCCAACTTGATCAAGGACACTATCAACTCCAAGGCAAGAAACGTAGGCTGGTACCCGAAGTGCTCCGTGCCATTGTGCAGTTGGCCGTACGGGCGAGCGTAAAACCACCTGCCTCCTTCGTACGGTAGTCCCTCTTTGCGCAACTCTGCCCAATTACTGTGACGGACATCGCCTCCAGCCTCCTGCTCCGCGATGTTGAGCACCTGGGCCAGATCGTCCAAGTTAAGACCAGCCTTGTTGCTGGTGAAGACATGCACATGACCAGAAGGATCCTTCTGTACAATCACGTCGGCCTTGAACCAAGCGCGAGCCGCGTTGTTGACGTGCCAGTTATGACCCTCATACTCCGGCACCTCCACTATCACCAACGCCAGCTGCTTGCCACCAGGTCCCTCGATGGTACTGCGAAATCCTCTCTCCCTGATCAAGCGAGCCGCCGCGTGGAACACCTCCTGATCCCAGACGAACATCCGGACCATGTTCTTCAGGTGCTCAATCACTTTCTGCTGCATCTCATCCGTAAACGACCCCCCGCCATTACTAGCCAGGTGTCTCCGCCAGCGAAACAGCAACCTGGTTAGAGAGTAAAGGTCAAAGGAGTGGCGGGCCTCCGTAGCCTCTCGCTTCTTGTCGACGAGCTGCTTGCCTGTCTCGGCAAAGTTACAAAAGGCAACCATCTGCCTCCACCAGGGCGCCTTCTTCAGCAGGTCCAGTGCTTCAGCCACCAGTGTCAGGCAGCAGCCCTTTTTACGACCCTCTCCCGCACAGCGGTCAGGATGCTCGTCAAATGGGCCACCCCCGACTCCCAGCCACAGTTTACCCTCCGCACAGTACCTGCTCAAAAAATCATGGTTGCCGTATTCCTCGACAGCCACTAAGGCTGCAATCTCCTCCAGATGAGGGTCCGGATGCATATCAACCGACAATGTCTCGCCCACGACAGAAATCTCAACAGTAATTACGTCTCTCATGACTCTCTCCCTTCAGATTCGGGACTAAAAAAACCCTAGGGTTTTCCTCGGGATGTCAAGGAACACTCTCGCCGAAACCACTTCGACAAGAGCTAACTATATACAATAATCAAGCCTTTGTCAAGCTGTCACGTAAGTGCTTATAAATATCCGCCTTTATCGCCATCGGGCGAGCCACGTGGCGCAGGCCTAACTCAACTCTGTTACTGCCAGCCGTGTTCACACCAATGGAACCAGTGCGCGTAAAGATACGCTCCAGCAAAGACTCCCGTACCGTAACGTCAGTAATTGAACGATAGTCAACCGTCACAAAATGTTTGTTCAAAATACCCTCCCGCATCATGGTCCGACGATCGGTAATCGCGTAGTGCACAAAATATGTCAGATATAAAGCCGGCACCAATAAACCCAGTACTGGTACGACCAGCATCACTCCCAACACAATATTAGACAAGCCAATCATCACCGCTCCCCCTAACAGCAACAGCATTGGCAACACCCAGAATAAAAAGACGTAGACGCCACTCACCCCAAAGGTATGGATGACACTTTCCCCCGGCAATAAAAACCGCTGCCAATACCGCTCATGCCGCTTGTGGCCCATACCGTAAAGCATAGCAAGCCGACCATCAATAACAAGCGCCGGTTAGTTTTTCTTTTACCTGCAATAAAGCACAATAAAAGCATGCCAACTCTGGCTTAC
This sequence comes from uncultured Candidatus Saccharibacteria bacterium, assembly GCA_964434765.1. GTDB lineage: Bacteria > Patescibacteriota > Andersenbacteria > UBA10190 > UBA10190 > CAYSWF01. The sequence goes on along the minus strand of CAYSWF010000068.1, from coordinate 69 downwards.
AACCGCCGCGCCAAATTCGACTACGAGATATTAGAAAAACTCGAAGCCGGGCTGTCTTTACTGGGTACT
>CAYSWF010000067.1:5051-5309 GCA_964434765.1 uncultured Candidatus Saccharibacteria bacterium | reverse complement strand
AATGGCCTCCTGGCCGTGACTAAGATACAGCAAGCGATTATAGATATGCGGGTTGTCCGACCAAACCGGCCCCAGGTTCTTAACGCAACTAACTAAAGAACGTATATCAACAAAATCCGCCGCCGTGTCCGTGCGATTTCCTAGTGAAAAACGCTCTACGCTCCCCCCCGCCCGCAGATAAGGAAACAAAACTGCGACACCCGTCACCACCGTCAGCGCCAGAGCAACCACCGCCGGCGCCCCCGTAAAACGCCGCGC
>CAYSWF010000067.1:1933-5041 GCA_964434765.1 uncultured Candidatus Saccharibacteria bacterium | reverse complement strand
ATCAATAATAAGAGTTAGACTAATTAGTTGTACCACCAGTCCCAGCACCCCCAACATAACCACCTTACGCCTAGTCGAGAAAATAAGCGCCACTCCAATTAAAAAAAACAACACTAATGTAACTATACCAATAACGAGACCGGGCAACTCCACTCCCGTGTAACGAGCCATGTACGAAGAACCTGACAAAATCAGCGGCAGCACACTGGGCAAATCTTGTAACCGCTCCCCGAACAGGCTTATAACCGCCGCCCAGTCACCCTGGTCCTCTGGCCGCAGCTGTATAACTGCAAATTGCGTGCCAAACCCCGCCCAAAAACCAAGAATAGCCAGCCAATATTTTCCGAGTTCGCGTAAACGATCTCGGAAATTACTGTTCTCGCCTGCCATATTGGCGGGCCAAAACAAGCCAGCAAACACCCCTGGCACCACTATCCCCACTATAGTCGGCAAAAAAACAAAATAATTGTGCAATCCCAGGCCGGCCGCAAGCCCCGCCAGCGCAGACCGATAGGGCACACTCATCCGTTTATCAGTCAGAAAAAACAATAGCAACAAAGCAAAAAATGGAAATAAAGTAATAGCCCAACCTAAACGCTGATACAGTAAATACGTCGGCGAAAAAAACATCATCACCATAACCCACAGATAAGCCTCCTCACCAAATAAACGGCGGAACACAACCACCGCCAACCCAAAAGTCGCCAGTGACGCCAATAGCATCGTCATCCTTAAAGCCAAAGCCGAATAGCCAAATACCAGCACAAAAGGCACACGTACATAATCAACCAGCGGTCCAATATATGAACGCTCCCCCGTCACCACAATTCTGTCTGACCGCAACAACTCATACACATTCTCTCCTTCCGACGCCTCATCGCCAAACAATCCCGGCACCCGATGCAGGTAAGCAGTGTTGGCGATCAAAAAAAGAATAAAGAGAAGCACTAATACCGTCCTAGACATCACCTCCCTCATATACTTATCCCCGATCCCGCGCTACTACCCGCCAGTGCTTAAGGTCTGGACATTTTTCAAATCCAACATCACGTTGATCCTCGCTTTCCGGACGATACGACACAATCCACTCCGCCCGCTTCTTAGACTCATTTGTATCTATAACTTCCAGATCATAGTTGGGATTATGTCCTAAATAGCGTAAGCGATTATATATATGAATGTTTTCCGCATATACCGGCCCTGCCCCCCGCAGACATTCAATTAACGGCCGGGTATCGACCAAAGCGGCAGCACTGTCGTTACGATTACCCAGCGAAAATTCGCCGGTGCTCCCCCCTGTCCTAAGATACGGAACCAAAGTAGTCACAGAGACCCAAACCAACAAAAGTACCGCCAAACCTATAGAGACCGAGGCCGACAAAAGAAGAGCCTGCTTTCTGAACAAACGAACTAATACGCTTCCCAAGCCAATTCCGGCCAGCAGCCAAACACCCAGCACAAACGTCACAAAATACCGCAAACTGAACTGAAAAACCATGTACAGCAGCACAAATAATAGAACCGCCAAACTGGCCAACCATACCCAACTCATGCCCCGCCGCTTGGGCAAAATCAGAGCCAGCACAACTAATCCTGTCACCACGGCGGTAACCCACATAAAAGTGGACGGCGTAAATTCAGCACCCGTGTATCGCGCCACATAAGAAGAGCTGGAAACAACCATTGGCAAGAGTGCCGGTAAGTCACGAATTCGATCTCCGTACAAATCAACTGCCTGGAGTGAATCCTGAAAGTCGCTCCGGTTCAGCAACATAACAGCCAGTTGCGTGCCGAACCCAGCCATAAAACCAACCGCCGCCGGCCAGAATGACCATATCTCCCTAAAACGCCGCTTCCCCACCATAGCTAATAGCCAACCCGCCATAACTGCCACCAACGTCGGTAAAAATAGAACGTGATTATGCAAACCAAGGCCGGCTGCCAGTCCCGCCAGCAGTGACGCGTGACGCTTGCCAAGAGATCCCCCCGGCAACGTCAGCAGATACAGCATTAGAAACACAAAAAAAGGAAACAGCGTAATAGCCCACCCCATACGCTGCTCCAGCAAATACACGGGAGAAAACAACAAAGCCACCGCTCCTACTAAACCGACGTCTTCACCCCATAAGCGTCTAGTGGTCACTACCACTAACCAAAAAGTAGCCAGCGAGAACAAAAAAACCAGCAAGCGCAGCGGCCAAGCCGAATAGCCCAGCAATAACACAAACGGCACCCTAATATAATCAATTAAGGGGCCAATGTAGGAGCGCTCCCCCGTAATAACCAGCTGTTTGGCATCTAAAAGTAAATACACGTTTTCCCCTTCCGAGGCCTCATCGCCCATCAACCCCGGCACTCGATGTAAATAAGCCGCATTGGCTATAAAAAACAGTCCAAACAACACGCCCAGCGTCGCTCTGTACCAGTTTGTCCCGGCCATTTTGTTAGTATAACCTGTTGGGCATACTGTTCATATGACTACCACCGTGCGCACCACTATAATTCTTCTCCTGCTCGCTCTGGCTATTCTGCTGCCTCGCCTGTTCGACCTTGGTGCCTTCCAGACTGCCGACGAAAAAATGTGGATAGCCAACACCCAAGGCTTTACTAAAAATCTAGCTCTGGGCCGGTGGGACAAACTTCTCCAACAACCCCACCCCGGCATTACCACTCAATGGCTGGGCGCCCTGACTATAAACTCCCCTTCTTTAGCTACTCGCAAAATACCGCTGGCCATCGGCCAAAGCATTATTATCGGCTTGACTGGCTATGTTTTCTACAGATTATGGAGAAAATGGCCAGCCAGCCTGCTTGTTCTTCTCCTAGCCCTCAACCCCCCCTTAATCGCCCACACCCGCGTTTACGCCATGGATTCGTTACTCGCACAATTCTTACTACTGTCCCTTGGCTGCCTGCTTCTCTGGCGACGAAATAATGCCACCCGCTATCTTGTCTTCTCCGGCGCCTCTGGCGCCCTGGCCGTGCTGTCCAAACTGCCCGGCATCATCATCGTGCCCTTTGTCTTATTAGTACTCACTTGGTGGGCCGTAACATCCAACAACCGATTAGACGTTATCAAAAAAGCTGGGCTTTGGATGGCCATATTCC
>CAYSWF010000067.1:0-1923 GCA_964434765.1 uncultured Candidatus Saccharibacteria bacterium | reverse complement strand
TGTTGTTTGGAAAATAAGTCCCGTTATTTCGAGTTGAAGAATAAATCACAAATTCAAAAATTATATCTTAAAATGCTAAGTAATTCTTGAAAAAAACATTATCAAAAAAGCTGGACTTTGGGCAGCTGTATTCCTAATCACACTTGTTGTCGTTTTCCCCTCCCTGCTCCTTAATTTTTCCGAAGTAAAACATCTCACTACAGAATTTCTGCTGGCGGGAGACGCACAGGACACTCACCACGCTGGCGCCAACTATACTTACTACCTGCAAACCTTAATATTCTTCTCCACCCCGCTTCATCTAGTAACTCTGGCAACACTTATCATTATTCCCATAAGCGACGGGTGGCGCTGGCTGCATCCAAAGACGACAGGCTTGCCCGCCGAAGCTTCAGCGAAGACGGGACCCGCTGGCATCACAAGGCATGAAGCAATTATCCTCCTCCTTTTTACCATCCTGTTCATCGTTCAAATGACTCTCGGAGCAAAAAAGGGCGACCGTTATATTCTGCCCAGCTTTCTCTTCCTGGATGCCCTAACCGTTATCGTATTTTTCTCTCTAATCATCCAGTTTCGCGCCCGTCGTTTATTATTACTTGCTACTTACTGCTTATTACTTACCGGCTTATTGTGGCAGGCAATTGACGTTGCTCGCCTCCATCCTCACGCCCTAGCCTATGTAAACCCGTTGACCAAACCATTTTATGGCCACCGGCGTCTCGGTTGGGGCGAAGGCTTTGATTTAGCCGCCGTCTACCTCAACCAAAAACCCCGCGCCGCAAAGCTAACGGTTGCCTCTTACTACCCCACCGAATTTGATTACAACTTTGTCGGACAGGTAATCCCTCTTAACCATTACCGTGACGCCAACGCCGACTACGTTGTCCTGTACCGCGCCATGTACGAGCGGGACCCCAACGCCTGGGAAACTGATATCCTCAATCAGTTCGCCTCCCGCACCCCGGAAAAAATCATCACCCTGAACGGGTTAGAATATGCATGGATCCATAAAACCAAATAATCCCGGTTTAACACCTAGTTTAACACTAAGTGTTAAATTTGGCTCCATAGGCCTTCTGATGGCCTTACTGGCCCTCGGACTGGTCGCCGCCGCCCACACTCTGCCGCTTAGCAAAGAAGAAAAAATATACATCCCTGTTAAGCACACCGCCGACTCGATCACTCTCCAGCCTGGTACCAAACTCAAACAAAGAATCATCGCTTTGCCAGGGACATACTCCGGTATTGTTCTGTATTCCAGCGCCAATACTTTTTGGGGCCGCGGGCTTAACGTCACCCTGCAAGACCAATCAGAGCAAATTGCCTCCGGCAACTTTGTCAAGGCCACCTTCCTGCCGACCGCTGATGAAATCATGCGTCTTGAAATCCCCACCAACCATTTCACCATTACCGAACCAACCCACCTCTTTGCTTATATAGCAACCCTCGATCAGCAAGACTTGCCACTCAAGACATCAAGTGACAACCAAGGACTTTATGCCTCCGGCGAACTGACCATCAACGAAACTAAAACCAGCCGCGACCTCGCTCTATCTTTAACCAAGCCTGCGCCGCTGCCCTTCGGTGCTCGTCAAGGTCTGATAGCCAGCGCTATCTTTCTCCTCGGTCTCGCACTGCTCTCCTTTATTCCCCGTGCCAAACACCGGTGGCTGGGAGCCGCCATCCTCATCACAATAATTACTCCGGTTGTCCTCGCCGGTTATTGGTTCTCATCTGCCCCCTTAGGCATTTCTGACTGGGACTACTATTTCTCCCTACACCACGCTTACCGCCAGACCATCCTCGAGCACGGCCAGTTCCCCCTCTGGAATCCCTTCACCTGCGGCGGCACGGCTGGCCTGGCTGACCCGGAATTTCCTCTCTTCACTCCCACTTTCCTGTTAGAGCTAATATTCGGCATCC
>CAYSWF010000066.1:657-5383 GCA_964434765.1 uncultured Candidatus Saccharibacteria bacterium | reverse complement strand
CAATATCGGGGTAGCGCGCGCGGAAACGCGCGAGGCGCGGCAGCAGCCACGCGCCTGCATATAACGTTCTTGCTGGTTGCTCCCTTGCTGATAGCCATAATATACAGCGCGGGTATCAAGCGCGCTGGGCTGGTCGGTGCTAGCGCACTAGTGGCAGCACAGGCGTTGAATCCTTTTATGTGGTATTCACCGCGAGTGTTTTTAAACGCGGCTGGGAGTCAGCAGTTTGTTTATTTTACCGACAAAACTATTGATTTATCCGCGGCATTTCGGCTGGCTCCACTGACACTGGTGACTTCTTCTCCGCTGGCAGTCATCTCTGGGGGGCTGGCCTTAGTCTTTTTTGTGTTCCGCGGGCAATCCCTGCTGCCTCATTCATTCATGACAACACTGCTCATAAGCACGTCAGCAGTACTAGGTGTATTCTGGTTGTCAAACTTACAATCTTATCGTTATGTCTTCCCGATGATTCTAGTCTGGGAGACACTCCTGCCACTTTTTGTTTTATACTTAATACGTCTGGCCCATTTACCTACTTTTATCTCCACGAGCGTAATGGCATTACTTTCGGGTATGTACATTCTTTTATTCTGGTATTCTTTATTACTACCCATACCGGTTTATATTTAAATTGCTTATGAACACACTGCCACGCCCTAGCCCCTTATTGGTTGTCATTCTGGATGGTTGGGGTATAAGCCTCGAATCTGATGGTAATGCCATTGCCATGGCTAAGACGCCGACGATGGATGGGCTGGCTTGCCACTTCCCAACCACGGCGATTGCGGCGGCAGGGCTGGAAGTGGGCCTACCGCTGGGACAAGAAGGCAATTCTGAAACGGGCCACCGCAACATTGGGGCGGGTCGGGTTGAATATCAGATTTTGGCCAGTATTGATAAAGCGGTGGCTGACGGGTCATTCTTTTCTAACCCGGCATTAGTAGGTGCCGTCGAGCACGCGCGGCAGTATAAGAGTAGTTTACACCTGATGGGGTTGATCTCGCGAGGTGGTGTACATTCCCACTTCAACCATCTCTTGTCTTTGTTACAGTTGATGGCGCAGCGTAACCTGCGCGAACGTGTCTACATACACATATTTACGGACGGACGAGACGCCCCGCAGCAGAGCGCGTTGGGTTATGTTCAGGCTCTGGAGGAGGCCATGGGCAAGTACGGCGTGGGAACGCTGGCTTCAGTGACTGGTCGATTATACGCCATGGATCGCAATCGGAATTGGGAGCGGACACAGGCTGTCTACGATATGCTGACGGGTGGTAAGCGTCTGGCCGGAGCTTCATCGGCTCAACAAGCTATTAAGTGCGCCTACAACGGTAAAACATACGATGAGATGATACCTCCGACAGTCATTACCCGGGGGGGAGCACCACTGGCTACTGTGACTAACAATGATGCGGTTGTCTTCTTTAACTTTCGACCGGACCGGGCCCGTCAACTAACCCAAGCATTTGTAGCGCCAAACAAGGTGCCATTCCCGACCATTTCCTTTGAGAACTTGTATTTCGCCACGCTGGCTAAGTACGATCCTGACCTGGAAGTGCAAGCGGCTTTTGTAGAGGAGACGGCGGAGTATCCTATGGCGCGGGTTATGGCGGAGAAGGCATTGAAGCAACTGCACATTGCGGAGACGGAAAAATATGCTCACATAACGTACTACTTAAACGTGGGGCACGAGAAGCCATGGCCGGGAGAACAACGAGTGCTAGTGCGTTCGGCTCCGGCGCGCAGCTTTGCGCAGAATCCGCACATGGAAGCGCAAAAAATCACGGAGCGCGTGGTCGCTGAAGTAAAACGAGGTTACTTTGATGTCTACTTTATCAACTATGCCAACGCCGACATGGTGGGGCACACGGGAGATTTGGCCGCGACAGTCGAGGCGTGTCAGTTTGTTGACCAAAAGGTGGGGCAGCTGCAAGAGGCAGTTTTATCAGGGGGGGGCGCCATGGTGGTAACGTCTGACCACGGCAACGCGGAGAAGACGCTAGTACCAGCAACGGGCGAGGCGAGCCCCGAACACACAAGAAGCCCGGTGCCGTTTCACTACGTGCGGAGGGAGTTAAAACGAACGACGGCTAGAAGCGAGCGAGAAGTGGTGGCTATCTTGTCACAGCCAGTTGGCGTGCTGGCAGATGTGGCACCGACAATTCTAGACATACTGCGCTTGGAAAAGCCCAAGAGCATGACGGGTGTGTCTTTGCTCGACTCACTGCAATAAATAGCAGCTAGTCAGGGATGACGGGATGTTGCCGCCACCAGTCTTGTGATTGTTCGTAGGCGTGGGCGACTTGGAAAAGACGCTCTTCTTGAAAGTGAGGCGCAGTTAGTTGGAGACCGACTGGCAAACCGCCAATAAATCCACACGGTACGGAGATGGCCGGCACGCCGGCAATGTTTTGAGGCACAGTGAGGGCATCAGAAAGGTACATGGCTAGAGGATTGTCTGTTTTGGTGCCGAGAGGAAAGGCGACTTCGGGAGTGGTGGGACCGGCGATCACATCAACGGCGGCAAAGGTTTGCTCAAACTCACGACGAATGAGCGTGCGTAGCTTACTGGCTTGCTGGTACCAGGCGTGATAGTAACCGGCTGATAAGGCATAAGTGCCCATGAGGATGGCTCTCTTTACCTCCGGCCCAAAACCTCCCCCGCGTGCTTCCAGGTAGCGCTCAACGAGAGTGGTGGCGTTGAGCTCCATAGGACCGTACCGCAGGGCATCAAAGCGCGCCAAATTAGTGGAAGCTTCAGCTTTGGCAGTCAAAAAATAAGTGGGAATAGCGGCGGCGGTGAGGGGCAGAGAGATTTCGATTACGCTAGCGCCCAAATTCTCGAGCTGGGCTATGGCTTGATGGACAGTGTGGCTCACTTTCTTGTCTACTCCAGCGGCAAAATATTCTTGCGGCATCCCAATAGATATACCTTCAATACTCTGGCCACAGGCTTGCGCGTAGTTGGGTACTGGTTGAGGCGAACTGGTGGCATCGCGTTTGTCATGTCCGGCTAAAACTTGAAGCAGGGCGGCAGCGTCTGGCACGGTGCGAGTTAAAGGACCAACCTGGTCAAGGCTACTGCCGTAGGCAATAACCCCGAAACGGCTGACACGCCCGTAAGTTGGCTTAAGACCAACTACGCCGCAGAAGCTGGCCGGCTGGCGGATGGATCCGCCGGTGTCAGTGCCTAAAGCTACTGGTACTTGCCCGGCGGCCACAGCAGCGGCGGAGCCGCCACTGCTGCCGCCGGCAACACGGGTGGTGTCCCAAGGATTTTTAGTAGGACGGACGGCGGAGTATTCGGTACTGGAGCCCATGGCAAACTCGTCCAAGTTAGTTTTACCAACAATAATAGCTCCGGCTGCCTTTAGTTTAGTGATGACTGTAGCTTCGTAGGGAGAGTAAAATTGTTTTAGGATGCGTGAACTGGCGGTGGTGTGACCAGTTTTGGTGCATATAATATCTTTAACAGCAATGGGCAGGCCAGCTAGCGGCCCCTTCTTTTTTTTCTTCTCTTCTTGCCGGGCGGTGGTAGTGAATACTTCAAGAAAGGCATGCAGGTGCGGCTCCCACTCGTTGATTTTTTGCAACGTTTCACTGATTGTTGGTGGTGCTGGCATCAAAAACGGCGTGAACTTGGATATGATCGCCCCGGCTGGCCGGAGCGAGGGCAAGTAATGTTGCACAACTACACAGCACTTCGCTCTGTTCCCTATCTGCCCGAGTTATATTGGTAAGTTGGGTGGCATTATCGTAGGTTGGCACATCTTTAGTGTCAATATCTTGAATAGAGGCAAAATGATTGAGGATGTCGGTTAGGTTCCTGGTGGCGCTAGCCAACTCGGTGTCGGTGAGACGCAGACGGCTCAAGGCAGCCATGCGCTGGACTACGGCTGGCGTGATAATTTGACTCATAATTCCTTCAGCATCTTTTTAAATTGTGCTGGTGTCAATATTTTTAAACCCAACTCTCGGGCTTTCTCTGCTTTGGTGCCGGCGGCTGCCCCGACGACGACGTAGTCAACCTTGTCCCCCGCCACAGAGCCCACTTTACCACCTTGGGCTTGGACAAGTTGTTTGGCTTCGTCTCGAGTGAGGTTGGGTAAGGAACCCGTGAAGACAAATGTTAGACCTTGTAAAGGGCCAGTTACTGGGGAAGATTCGACGGCGATGCCGACTGCCCGATATTTTTTGATCAGTGTTTGGGTGTGGTGATCCTGAAAGAAATTATTAATTTCCTGAGAAACTTTTTTGCCTATGCCTGCGACGGTCTGTAGTTTTTCGGCCGGGGCTTGGGATATGTTAGTTAATGTTTTGAACTCTCGGGAGAGGTCGCCCGCGGTGACGGTGCCAACTTGGGGGATGCCAAGAGCGACGAGAAAACGGGCTAGGGCAATCTTTTTGTGAGCTTGGATTTCTTTGATAAGTTTAGCGGCTGACTTAGCAGCAAAGTGCTCGAGAGGCAAAAGGTCCCCCGCCCGTAAATTCCAGAGGTCAGGGACGTCTGCGATAAGATTGGCCTCTAGGAGCTGCTCGATAATTTTGTCACCGAGGCCGTCGATGTCAAAACCATCCGGGCCGATGGCGTGGAGAACGCGCTCGCGCTGACGGGGAAAACACTGTTTATTGGTACAACGAATAACTACGCCACCTTCATCGCGGTGTAAAGGCGATCGGCAAACAGGACATTTTTGTGGACATTGGAGACAGCATCGTAACTGCG
>CAYSWF010000066.1:0-647 GCA_964434765.1 uncultured Candidatus Saccharibacteria bacterium | reverse complement strand
AGGGCTGGGTGCCCGGGGGGCGCAGTTTGGGCAGGGTTTTAACGACGGCGGGGATGATGTCACCAGCCTTGCGCACAATAACTGTATCCCCTACTCTGACGTCTTTACGCTTTATTTCGTCGGCATTATGCAAGGTAGCCCGCGACACTATGCTGCCGGCTACTGGTAGTGGTTTAAGGTGAGCAACCGGTGTCAGGGCGCCAGTGCGGCCAACCTGCACGACGATTTTTTCCACGGTGGTTACGGCTTCGGCGGCAGCGAACTTGAAAGCCAGGGAGGCACGAGGGGCTTTACCAACGACGCCTAAACGGCGAGCGATTCTTAGTTCATTAATTTTTATAACGGCGCCATCAACAAGAAAAGGGTAGCGAAGGCGCTCCGTCTCTTCTTGTTTTAGATAATCCCAAACATGGTCTAGATTAGACAACAGCCGAGCGTGCGGGGGCACAGGAAAACCAAGTTTCTGCAGTTTGTCATATTCTTCTTGTCGAGTTGATACGGGTAAGCCATTGGTTATTTCCCAGGCAAAGAATCTCAAGGGGCGGGAGGCGGCTATGGCCGGATTAAGTTGTCGGATGGATCCGGCGGCGATGTTGCGAGGATTGGCGAACAGGGGCTGGTCTTTTTTTTGACGCGCCGCGTTCATT
>CAYSWF010000065.1:2164-5424 GCA_964434765.1 uncultured Candidatus Saccharibacteria bacterium | reverse complement strand
AGGCGATTGTTACGATTAATTACCCGCCGGTACAAATCATTCAAGTCAGAGGCCGCGAACCGACCTCCGTCCAGTTGTACCATCGGCCGCAGGTCCGGCGGGATTACCGGCAATACCGTCAAAAACATCCACTCTGGTCGAATTTCTGCCTTGATCAACGAACGCATCAGCGATAAACGCCGCAGCAAGCGCTTCCGCTTAGCCGCCGAAGCATTCTTTAGTTCACCCGTAAGAGTCCGAGCCATCTTCTTCAAATCCATCGACTCAAAAATAGTACGGATGGCTTCCGAGCCAATACCTGCTTTAAAAACATGGCCATACTTCAGTGACAATTCCCGATACTCCACTTCGGAAATTATTGTGTAAACAGCCAACTCCTTTAATTTCCTCTCTGCCTCCGCAATAGCCGCCGCTAACTTATCCAACTCCACCCTCTCCTGACGTATTAACTTCTCTTTTTTCTTCCCCTCGCCCTTTTTCCCCAGATCAGCCCGCAGTTGTTTGTACCCCTTCTTAACCATCGCGCGCTTAGTGTCACCCTCGCGTCGCAAGCGATCCAATACTTCCTGCCGCGCTGACTCGTCCACCTCCGTCACAATATATGAAGCAAAATAGATAACTTTTTCCAACTGACCAACATTGATATCCAGCAACAGCCCCATCTTTGAAGGCACGCCCCGCAAAAACCAAATATGGGAAACCGGCGTCGCCAACCTAATATGGCCCATTCTCTCTCGCCTCACGATAGAGCGAGTCACTTCCACGCCACATTTATCGCAAACGATGCCCTTGTAGCGAATGCGTCTATATTTCCCACAATAACATTCCCAATCCTTAGTCGGACCAAAAATACGTTCGTCGAACAAGCCTTCCTTCTCTGGCTTCTGCGTGCGGTAATTGATAGTCTCCGGCTTGGTTACCTCGCCGTGTGACCAATCCAAGATACGCTCCGGCGAGGCCAGCACCAATCGCACCGCTGTAAAGTCCGTCATTTCTTGAGCATCATACATAAATGTCCTGACCCTTAACGAATTCGCACCCCGCGCTCGCGCCTACCCTCCCGGCGAGTTTCCGCCCACATCTTGGCGCGTTCTTCTCCTCCTTCGCTAACCCCTGCCTTGATCACCGTCTGCCCCAGTAACTCCACATCCAGGGCCAAACCTTTCAATTCCTTAACCAACACATCAAAGGCCGCTGGCACTCGCGGCGGCTGAATAGTAGTACCCTTCACAATCGATTCATAGGTCTTACTGCGCCCTGGCACATCATCTGACTTTATCGTCAACATTTCCTGCAAGCTGTACGCCGCGCCGTATGCCTCCAAGGCCCACACCTCCATCTCGCCAAAACGCTGGCCTCCAAACTGCGCTTTGCCTCCCAGGGGCTGTTGCGTCACTAGTGAATAGGGACCCGTTGAACGCATATGAATTTTATCGTCTACTAAATGGTGCAATTTAAGCATGTACATCACGCCCACCGTCACCGGATGATCAAACGACTCACCCGATATACCATCAAATAACTCCACCTTCCCATCTTCCGGCAAACCAGCCTTAATCAGTTGTTCACGAATCTCCCTCTCGCTTACCCCGACAAATGGAGGGGAAGCAACAAAAAACTTCAGTCGCTCGGCCGCAATCCCTAAGTGTGTCTCCAAGATCTGGCCAATATTCATGCGGCTGGCCACCCCCATAGGATTCAAAACAATATCAACCGCCGTGCCATCCGCCAAATACGGCATATCTTCCACGGAACGAATCTCCGCAATCACACCCTTGTTCCCATGCCTCCCGGCCAACTTATCTCCCACCTGCAACTTACGCAGTTGTGCCACGCTTACCTGTACTTGTTGCAACACGCCGCTGGGCAGTCTGTCTCCTCCGTCGCGAGAAAACATCTTAACATCAACCACTTTACCCATCTCCCCATGCGCTAGGTATAGCGATGTGTCCTTAACATCTTTAGCCTTCTCGCCAAATATAGCCCGCAGCAGTCTTTCCTCACTCGTCAAGTCAGTCTCTCCCTTATTTGTCACCTTGCCCACCAGAATGTCGCCGCTATGCACTTCCGCCCCCACCCGCACAATTCCGTCCGCCGCCAGATTTCTTAACTTCTCCTCACTAACATTGGGGATATCCCGCGTGATAACCTCCGGACCTAACTTTGTGTCACGAACGTCAACCAGAAAATCCTCAACATGCCCCGATGTAAAACGGTCATCCCACACCACGCACTCGGATACCACCATAGCATCCTCAAAGTTCCCCCCGCGCCAGGGAACAAAAGCCACCAACAGATTCTGCCCCAGCGCTAGCTCCCCTCCATTTGTTGCCGCTCCATCAGCAATTATCTCTCCCGCCTTAACCGGCTGTCCTAACTCTACCAACGGGTGCTGTGTCATCGACGTTGAATGATTGCTCCGCTGAAAATTCTGCAAGCGGTGCACGTGTTTGGCGTCTTTTACTCCCGCCACAGTAATATGTCTAGCATCCACCTCCGTTACCTCGCCATCGATAGCCGCCACGACCACCTGCCCTGAATCATACGCCGCCCGCGCCTCCAAGCCAGTCCCTATCCGCGGTGCCTCCGGCACCACAGACGGCACTGCCTGGCGCTGCATGTTCGACCCCATCAAAGCCCGCTGGGCATCATCATGTTCAATAAATGGAATAAGGCCCGCCCCAATACTGACAATCTGCTGCGGAGACACGTCAACGTAATCAACCAGGTCCGGGGGCACCTCTGCAAACCGGCCCCGTTCTCGTGCTTCCACTTTTCCGCGCTTAAACTTACCCGTGCCATCCAGCGGCTCCTCTGCCTGGGCAATCACATATTTTTCTTCTTGGTAGGCATCCAAATACTCAATTTCAGCAGTCACCCTGCCCTCCTCCACCTTACGATAAGGCGTTTCCAGAAAACCATGCTCGTTCAAACGCGCATAAATAGCCATATGGCCCACCAAGCCAATATTCGGCCCTTCCGGCGTCTGAATGGGACATATTCGTCCATAGTGAGACCGATGCACATCACGCACCTCAAACCCCGCGCGGTGTCGATCCAGCCCCCCCGGCCCCATAGCGCTCATGCGCCGTTTATGCTCCACTTCTGACAGCGGATTCGTCTGATCCATAAACTGGGACAATTGCGAGCTAGTAAAGAACTCCTTAATGGCCGCAATAATTGGTCGAGCATTAACCAGTTGCGCCGGAGTAACTTTATACAGATCCAGCGTGCTCATACGATCCTTAGCGATGCGCTCC
>CAYSWF010000065.1:0-2154 GCA_964434765.1 uncultured Candidatus Saccharibacteria bacterium | reverse complement strand
CAACTCACCCACCGCACGCACCCGCCGATTTCCCAAATGGTCAATGTCGTCGGCTGGATTCTGACTCACGTTCAGCCGAATAACCTCGCGCAGTACAGCCACCAAATCATCCTTACTAAAGACCCGGTGCTCTCGATCCTGCGCTACGGACAAGTTCAAGCGTTGGTTTATGCGGTAACGACCTACCCTACCAAAATCATAGCGGTCCAGACGGAAGAACATGTCACGAATCATCTGGCGCGCGTTATCCACCGTCGCCATATCGCCCGGTCGCAGCCGCCTATATACCTCCCGCAGACCCTCCGCTGCATTATGGGTTATGTCCTTAGCTAATGTAGCTTTAATAAATTTTATGTTAGGATCAGTATCAACATCAGCAAACAATTTCTCAATATCACCACTACCAATCACAATCTCCAGCGCCCTAAGCAGTGACGTTACGGCCACCTTGCGTTTACGATCAATGCGCACATATATGGCCCCGTCCGCCGCCGTCTCCAGTTCCAACCACGCCCCCCGATTAGGAATAATCTTAGCCCCGTACCAATTTCTACCCTTGGCAAATTGCGACGTAAAAAAAACGCCCGGGGAGCGAATTAGCTGCGAGACTACCACTCGCTCCACACCATTAATAACAAAGGTGCCCCGCTCCGTCATAACCGGAAACTCGCCCAGATATACCTCTTGCTCCTTAACCTCGCCAGTTTTTTTATTAATCAAACGGACAGCGCTGCGAATCGGCGCCTCAAATGTCGCATTGCGATCTCTCGCCGTTTCCTCCGTATGTTTAGGCGCATCCAAGTAGTGGTCAAGAAACTGTAACTCTAAATTCCCGGCATGATCAACAATCGGTGATACCTCCTCAAACAACTCGCCCAGGCCTGTTTCGCAAAACCACTTATAAGAATCCACCTGGGAGCGCAGAAAGTGTGGCGGCTCCACAATGCCGGGCACAAAGGCCGAGAAAGTTTTTCGCTCACGCAGCGGTTGCGACATTTACTTGTTTTAAGAAGTTTCTAATAAACAAAATAAACCGCAGACAACTCACCCTTGTCTGTGGTAACAACACCATGTTTCAGGTGCACAGACCAACTCCTCGTAGTACAATAAGATTGAGTATAGGCACACCCCCATATTCTGTCAAGAAAACACAATAAAAAAGTCAAGGGTTGTTTTCCACAAGCCTTCGCCAAGGCTAAGAAGGGCCAATATCCTACAAATATTCACAGCCGATCAGGCATACTTCGACAACACCGCTTTCACAGGTTTTGCTGCGCAAGCTTCACTTACCAAGCCGCTCTTGTCTGAACTCGTCAACTGGATCATCTCTGCACCAGCGGCATAAGCCAATATGCTGCCCACCGTCACCCCCGCCCGCAAAGCCGAGTAATAGCGCCCCGGCCCCACCCCCACACCAACTCGGCCAACATCTTCCAACTTCAACCCAGCCCCCTTTAGCAGCTCATCTACCACATTTAGCGCCCGCCTCCCCACATCCGGGCTACTTTCCCAAGTCCTCTCGCCTACCACGTCACCGCCCCTCACCAAAGCAACAAACGCTTTCTCTCCGGAAGTATCAATAACTAATATCAGGTCGTTTGAAAATTCAGTCATTGAAAATTACTTGAAAATTGAAAATTTATAACTCCCCCAAAAGCTCCTGTATAACTTCTTTGTCACTCCACGGCACAATACTTTTTCCTATCCCCATGCCCCTCTCCGCTCCTTTGCCAGTTACTACTACCACATCTCCCTGCCTTGCCTTCTGTAAACAATAAGCAATCGCCTCCCGTCTATCAACAATGCGCCGCCACGGAATCGCAACATCAACTAAACCCTTCTCTAGATCTGAAAAAATCTGTGACTCGTCTTCCGTCCACGGGTCCTCGCGCGTCAGCACAATCTCATCAGCGTATCTCGCCACCGTTCGCGTCATGTCCGGCCGCTTCCCCCTGTCCCGTAATCCCGCCGCCCCCAGCACAGCAAATATTTTGCCCGCCGTCTCCTCCCGCACATACCGATATAGCCTATCCAGCGCCCCTGGTGTCACCGCGTAATCAATAAGCACCAATGGCAAGTCGTTTTGGATTTTGGATTTTGGATTTTGGATTTTAATAAATTCCATCCTCCCCGGCACTTGCTTCACGGCCATCA
>CAYSWF010000064.1:3980-5505 GCA_964434765.1 uncultured Candidatus Saccharibacteria bacterium | reverse complement strand
CGCCGCCCAGTTTAAGTCGGGCTTACGCGCCGCCTTCACCGTCACCGCCTGGACACTCGTGCTAGCCACTATCTGTTATTTCATTGTCAGCTCCGAGCTATTCCGCACCCTCATTATTTCTTACCCCGAGCTAACCTTGTTTGCCCTCCCCCTCAATATTATCCTTGGCCAGTGGACCGGACTCCGGCTCACTGAATACATTCGCTTCCGGCAGCTTTTACGTCATGGCCAAACCACTCCGTAAACAAGCCGGGCGAGTGCTCGGCCACAACTCCCGCGCCTTAAAATACACCTCCCTGGACAGCGCCCCTTCCGCTGTCGCCATTGCTCACGACAAACTAGCTACTAAGCGCATCTTGCAAAAAGCCGGTCTGCCCACCCCCCGCCTGTACGCCTCCGTCCGGTCCCGACAGGAACTAGGACGTTTCCGCTGGACAAAGTTACCCCCCGCCTTCGCCCTCAAGCCGAGATCAGGCTATGGCGGCAGCGGGGTCATCGTCATATTCGGACGCAATAAAAAAGGTAACTGGGTTAAGGCCGACAAAACTGAAGTATTCATTCCCGAGCTAAAAACACACATCCTCGACATTCTTGATGGCAACTTCTCATCTTCCAACATCCCCGATACTGCCTTTTTTGAACAACGTGTCAAAAACCACCCCGACCTTAAGCAGTACAGTTACCAAGGCATAGCCGACGTCCGCGTTATTGTTTACAATTTAGTTCCTGTCATGGCTATGCTGCGCTTGCCCACGGCCGAATCTCGCGGCCGATCTAATCTCCACGCTGGCGGCATTGGTGTTGGTGTAGACCTGGCCCGCGGCCTAACCACCAGCGCTATTCAATACGGCCAATCCATCGAAACACTACCCAACCGACGCCTTAGCTTAGCCGGACTTTCTATACCACACTGGCCCAACATCCTGCTCACTGCTGTAAAAGCCGCCCAAGCCGTTGCGCTGCCTTTCACCGGCGTCGACATCGCCATTGATCGCGACGACGGCCCCCTTATACTCGAAATCAATGCCCGCCCCGGACTCGACATCCAGCTCGCCAACATGGCCCCGCTGCGCTCCCGCCTCGCCCGCGTCGATGACCTCACCGTACACAGTGCCGCCAAGGGCGTCCAGATCGGTAAAAACCTCTTTGGTAGCGATATAGATCAGGAGATCGAAGACATCACCGGCCGGCCCGTCATTGGCATCACTGCCCATGTCCAAGTGGCCGCCGCCGACAACACCACGCACACCCTGACCGCAAAAATCGACACGGGCGCCTGGCGGACAACCATTGATTATTCTCTGGCTAAACAACTAGGGCTCCATACAAAAATAGTTACCAGGAATAAGGTGCGCGGCGCCCTGGGCCGGCAGGAGCGGCCTATTATTGAACTGTCGCTCACTCTGCATGACAAACTCATAAAAACCCAAGCTTACCTTACTGACCGCTCCCATATGAAATACCCCATGATCATCGGCCGCCGCGACCTCAAAGGGTTTCTAGTCGACCCTGGCTAATCTATGGC
>CAYSWF010000064.1:0-3970 GCA_964434765.1 uncultured Candidatus Saccharibacteria bacterium | reverse complement strand
ACCTGCGCCCAGCCCGGCGCTCTCGTCGTAGGCGCCCCGGCCTCCTGGCTCGCGCCCGCCGGCGGTTAATACCTTTAGTATTGACCGTCTCGGGTGTTGTCTTCCTTTTAATCTCCGGGCAAGTACTTTGGTGGAGTAAGGATTTGCCCGACCCCCAAAACATTAATTCCCGCTCTGTTGCTCAATCCACAAAAATCTTTGACCGCACGGGTACTCACCTTCTCTACGAAATCGGTGAGGTCAAACGTACTAAAATTACCCTTAGCAGTGTTTCCTCCCACATCCGCAACGCTACCATCGCCGCCGAGGACGATCAGTTCTACCAACACCACGGGTTAGACTTCTCCGGCATTATTCGCGGCGTCATTCTAAAGCCCTTAAGCGGGGAGCGGGTTCAGGGCGGTTCAACCATCACCCAGCAGCTTATTAAAAACTCAATTCTCACCCCGGAGCGCACCTTCCAACGCAAAGCCAAAGAAGCCGTCCTGGCCTTAGAGCTAGAGCAGCGCTTCTCAAAAGATCAAATTCTCGAAATGTACCTCAACGAAATCCCCTACGGATCCCAAACCTATGGAGTAGAGGCCGCTAGCCAAACCCTGTTCAACACATCAGCTTCTAGCGTTTCCTTAGCCCAAGCCGCTGTTATTGCCGCCTTGCCCAAAGCGCCCACCTACTACTCGCCCTATGGCTCACACTTTGAGGACTTAAAAATGCGCCAAGAAAATATTTTAAAGCGCATGGCCAATCTCAAAATGATCACCCCCGAAGAAGCCGCGGTCGCCCAACAAGAAAAACTTGACTTTCAACCCCAAGCCGAACGTATCTCTGCTCCCCATTTCGTCTTTTATGTCAAAGAGCAACTGGACAAGGAGTATGGTGAGCGAGTCGTCGAGCAAGGCGGGCTAACTGTTACCACCACCCTCGATATGCGGCTCCAAAAACTCGCCGCGGACATTTTAAGCAAACAACAAGACTACTTGCGATCCCTTGGCGCCTCCAACGCCGCCTTGGTCGCCCTTGACCCTAAAACAGGCGACATTCTCGCTATGGTTGGATCCATAGATTACTTCAATGAAGATATCGACGGTAACGTCAACGTGGCCATTCGCCACCGCTCTCCCGGCTCCTCTATTAAGCCCTTTATTTATGCCGCCGCCTGGCAAAAAGGATACACCCCAGACACCGTCCTCGTTGATGCCGCCACCGATTTTGGCCAAGGCTACCAACCTAAAAACTATGACGGGCAGCAGCGCGGCCCCGTCACTATGCGCGCCGCGCTCGCCAACTCTTTAAACATCCCTTCCGTCAAAACACTCTACTTAGCCGGCGTCAAAAATACCACCGACCTCGCCCAAAAAATGGGCATGTCCTCCCTCAACGATCCAGACCGCTATGGTCTCTCGTTAGTCCTGGGTGGCGGAGAAGTTCGCCTACTCGATGAAGTTTCAGCCTATGGCACGCTCGCTGCCGACGGTCTCCGCCATCCCCACCGCGCCATTCTTAAAACCACAGACGACTCCGAAACCCTTTATGATATTACCAAAGAAGGGCCCTCTGGCGAGCAAGTTATCCCCGCCCCCCTGGCCCGCCTTGTCACCGACGTTCTCTCCGACAACGCCGCCCGCGCCCCCATCTTTGGCAGCATAAGCTCCCTCCAGTTGGGCAGCCGACCTGTCGCCGCCAAAACTGGCACCGCCCAGGAATTCCGCGATGGTTGGGCGCTCGGCTACACCCCCTCTCTAGTCGCCGGTGTCTGGACTGGCAACAACGACAATTCACCTATGGGTAAAAACGCCGACGGTGTGCGCACCGCCGCGCCTATTTGGAACGCTTTTATGCAAGCTGCCCTCGAGGGCACCCCTATTGAACAATTTGTAAAACCAGAACCGCTTGCCAACATAACTCACGACATCATGCGAGGCAAAATCCCCGAAGTTAAAGGCAAGTGGGACGCCACAACCAATCTTTTTTACACAGCCGACTGCCCCGTCAACTTAGGCCAGATGACTACCTTCAAGGAACTCCATAGCGTCCTCTTCTACTTACAGCGCGACAATCCTCGCGGACCCTCTCCCGCCAACGCGGAGAGCGACCCTCAATTCAAGCGCTGGGAAGAAAGTGTGGCCGCTTGGCGCGATAAACACAACGAGGAAAACAAAAACAATCCTGACGAGCCCCGCTATGTAGACTCCTTGCCTATTCCTGTCTGCGACGCAGCCGGTTCAGAAAATCTGCCCAAAATTACCATCACCGCGCCCCACACCTCAATCCTCAAATCAAGCCCCGTCACAATTGAAGCGACCGTGGACTCCCCTTCCCCCCTCAAAGAAGTTCGCTTCCTCTTAGACGGCAAAGACATCGCTCGCCGCGGGCCGGGCGACCCCTTAACCGTCCAGCTATCATTTGACCAAGGATTTTCTGGTCGAAAAACCCTCCTTGTTCTGGCCACTACTGAAGACAATCTTATCGGCCGCGCCCACCGCACTTTCATCATCAACCCCGACGACGCCCCCCCCTCCCTCACCCTCCACACCCCCCAAAACAACTTACTGCTGCGCGCTGAAAGCTTTCCCTTAACGGTCAAGGTGACGGCACAAGACAAAAACGGCATTGAGCTGGTCGACATTCTCTACACCAAAGAAGGGCAGGCCGGCACCAAACGCATTGGCAAAACTACCCAGACCACCCCCGTTGCCCCCAACCGCTACGAAGTGGCCTGGCCAGACTCGCCTGGCCCCGGTCAATATACCGTCTACGCCGTCGCCTACGACAAAACTGGCAACTCCACCACGTCTGCCAAACACATCGTCACGATTGAATAATTTTAATTTCTTTTAGCGTATAATGCAGCTTCTCCCGCAGCGCCTGCTTAACATCATACTCCATTAAACAGACCTCCTGTTGTAGTAGGGGCGAGTTCACCCGTACCTGCGCCTTGTTCCCCCTCACCCCTTCACAATAAAGCGCATCGGTCGACAGCTCCGACCGAAAATACCGCTCAATAAAATACCTAACGTAAAACTCGTACCATAAAGGTTGATTGCTTTTTCTGAATAATGCGCCAATGGGCTTAAACGCCATACTTACCCCACAGCCACGCGCTCTTTCGCCTCCCCCTTCTCCTGCCGCCATTCCATCGCTTCCGGCCCTTGTTTTTCTTCTACCACCCTTGGCGTCAGTTTAGCCCGCGCAATAATAGACCGTAAGTCTAATAAATAAACATCCCCCCGCTCTTTAAGTGCCGCCGGTAAGACCGTGCACGTCAAAATAGTCTGCGTCGCAGGAAGATTCTTAATTAAAGCCCGCTGTCTTCGATCATCCAACTCGCTTAACACGTCATCCAACAGTAGAATTGGTTCCTCGCCAGATATTTGCGTAAGATAATTATGGGCAATAAATTTGAGGGCTATAGCTAGGCTGCGTATTTGTCCTCTAGACAAAGCCGCTCTCACTGGCCGCCCCTCCGCCAAAATAACCACGTCGTCACGATGAGGTCCATACAAGGTGTAACCCAGACGTCTCTCTTGTGGAAAAGCCGCGACTAACTCCTGGACAAAATCATCCGTCCGCTCCGCCCCCGGTACAAGCCGCGCCCTAAACTGACAATACTCACCAGACAAACGCCCGTACAATTCGGTGAGCTGTGCGTCAATCACCGCCACAAAACCCTCGCGGTGCCGCCACAGCAAACTCGCCTGCTCCTCCAAAAGCCCTGTCCAGCTGCGTATCTGCTCTACCCCCTTCACTCCTTTTAACGCCCTATTGCGTTGTTTGAGTACCCGATGATACTGCACTAACGCTGATAAATATTGGGGGTGAGTCACCAGCGCCTGGTTTAAGAAATTACGACGCGCGCTCGGTCCCCGCGAAAAAAGAAAAGTGTCCTCCGGTAAAAATAAAACTAGTTTCCGCAAAAAGAAAAACATCACCGCTTCCAACCACGGTGTTTCCGGTGATGGTTCCTTCTCCT
>CAYSWF010000063.1:2716-5608 GCA_964434765.1 uncultured Candidatus Saccharibacteria bacterium | reverse complement strand
GTTCAGGCGATACTTGCGTGCCTCTGACAAAATACCGGCGAAAGATTCGGTGGCAAAGTTCTGAAACTCGTCCACGTATAGGTAGAAATCACGTCGTTTCTCTTCTGGAAGATTAGCTCTGTCCATGGCCGCCAGTTGCAACCGTGTAATAATCATGGCCCCGAGCAGCGCCGAGTTGTCTTCTCCAATCCGACCCTTTGACACATTAATGAGTAAAATTTTTCCCTTGTCCATCACTTCTTTCATGTCAATCGTGCTTCTCGGCTGCGCCACGATGTTGCGAATAATGGAAGAAGTGAGGAACTGTCCTACCTTGTTCTGGATAGGCGATATCGCTTCCGCTCGGAAGCGCTCATTGTAATTTGCGAACTCGTTGGTCCAAAAAGCCTTGACGACCGGATCATGAATTTTATTCACCACTTTCTTGCGGTATGCATTGTCACCCAGCATGCGCAATATACCCAACATGGTGCTGGAGGGGTAATCCAGGAGAGCCAAAATAGTATTACGCAGAATGTACTCTAGTCGGGGCCCCCACGAGTCAACCCAGATTTTCTTTAGCGAGCCAATCAACCCTGACGAGATCAGATATTTGTACCGCGGATCAACCGCCTCCAGCACGTTAAAAGCGATAGGAAAATCTACGTCGGCCGGATCAAAATAAATAACATCGTTCACTCGCTCCGGCGGAATAGCGTCGAGCAAGCCACTAGCCACATCACCGTGGGGGTCAACCAACGCCACGCCTTTACCGCGGGCAATGTCCTGGCGTATCATATTTTCCATCAGCGTGGTTTTTCCCACGCCAGTTTTCCCGACCAAGTAGACGTGTCGTCGCCGATCGTCAGGATAAATGCCGAACGGCCGCCGCTCGCCTCGCCAATTAGTCTGACCAATTACGGTAATATCTTGTTCCGACATACTTGACTTAAGCATAAGGAACATTGTCCGGCGCACTGCCCAAGCCGGCCTTAGTCCGCTCCACCGCCGGCGCTCGCATATATTTAGCCGGGAAGTGGTACAGCGTAGCCAACTCTGCCGCGCTCATCATGTCGCCTTCGTTCGCGTTAAACAAGTCGCGCCACTGAAAATACAACAAGATCCGGCGCTTGCGCATATAACGCCGCCAAGCCTTAAAGATGTAGTTAGGGCCATTAGTTTTTGTCTCTGGGCTGGGCGCCAACGAATTGAGGTGAAAAGTATTGAATTGCTTAAAAGCGCCAATGGCTCGCGATATGTTTGGTTTATGAAGTTGTCCCATGGGTGCTATGTGAATAACCCTGATCCTTGTCTTATAGCCGCCTTGCGATATTTTATCTAAAATCCCTTGCATCCTAGCCTTGTCAGTTTCGCTGGTGAATGGGAATCTTATTCTATCCTTTCCCCCGACGCCTGGCTCTAGCGGCCCCTCGACAGCCGCGCGTACGATCTCCGCCGGCAGTGACAGCAAACCCTGCCAACCCTGCCCCAGCCAGCCCATATTTTTTCCCACTTCCTTACCAACAATTTTGTCAATTTCTTGCTCTCCGTACTCTTCCCACTTGCTAATCAATTTGGGATCAATCGGACGCACTACCACCTGCACCCAAAACTCTTGACCCTCATCAATATTTGTGTAGGCCTCAATAAGCGCCTGGTGCGGATCCACAAATTTGTCTTCCTCGGCCAGCACATCCTCATAACTTTTGTATGTCTTAATTGGCATAATATCATCCTTAGTCAAGACAATTTCAGTACCGTACATGTCGAAAGTCTTTTCTAAATCCTTCCAATGATAACGCAACGTGTAATCTTCAACTTCCGTGATTGCCGCTTGCGGATATTGCCCATAAATAACCCCCTCAAAGAAGGTACGGTGCATTGTCGGCACCACCATTAGGTAGCGCGCCCGGCCCTTTTCACAGTGAATCTCACAGCTATACCAAGCTTCTACATAACCCTCAAAGTACTTCTCAATGAGATCCGGCGCTTTATGAATGCCGTCCCACACGTCAAAGGCATTCTCCATGGCTTTCGGCGTTTCCTCTGATTCTTCTGGAATGGTGATTTGCAGAATAGTCCACTGCACAGAGTTGGTGTAGTCAATTCTCTTTATGTACAGATACACTTTCCAAGCAATCCATAACATTAACGCCACCACCGCCAACCATCCCCAACCAAGAATTATATTTACAACTGTTGTAGGCATCCACCCTAAGTATACGTCAAAAACGTTTACCTGGCAGGTTTACCCGCCGCGCTGGTGGGTTTACCGCAACTTACTGTCTTTACTAATAATTACTTGCGCACTCCAGATCGCAGCGTGTAACGATCACCGGCCACTTTCTGAAAACGACTAGCATCCTGTAAGCCCAGCAATACTGTAGTTCGTTTAACCATTCGCTGTTCCAGCACGCGCTCCAATAGTTCCTCTCTAGTCATGGGCTGGCTCGCCTTATCAAGTATTGCCTCCAAGACGTCCCCCACCGTGCCCGCCATATATCCCCACTCGGCTAGCCCATACAAACCGCGGCCTACCAGCACAAAGCGCTCGTCCTTTATCAATTCATTATGAACCGTTTGAGCGTGGGCTTGTTTATGATCAAACTTTACTTCGTTGATCATCGCTGTAATTTCGCGGAAGTGCTTCGGCTGGCCACCTCGTCGCAACACAATGTAAGCCTTATCACCCACCCCGCGCGGCCTTGTCTCTATCCAACTCGTCAGTCCCCACTCCCCAAACACGGTTTTATCCAGACGCTTGCTGGCCCGCAGTAACGCGTATAGACAGGCTTCCGGCAACTCCTGCTCCGATACTCCCAAGCGCTGACGCACTCCCTGCATAAGTCGCGCTTCATCTATGGGGTGTTTGGCCTTCTTGAGCAATATCTCGGCCGCGCCGACGGCTGCCCC
>CAYSWF010000063.1:1975-2706 GCA_964434765.1 uncultured Candidatus Saccharibacteria bacterium | reverse complement strand
ATCGGAACGCGTCACATATTCATACGGTGACAGAATGTTAAGATAAAATACCACCAAAGCAGGTCTCACCTGGGGCGCGCTATGTTCTACAATCTCAATCAAGTGATCCTCGGTCAACAGGCCGCCGTGCCTAGAAAAGAGGTCATACAGTGCCTGGCTCACGTTTTCTAACACATCATAGCGTCGCGCTAACAGCTTTTTGGCCTGGGCTTCAATTTGGCGTACTCGCTCGCGTGTTACACCATATTCCCGGCCAATACTCTCCAACGTCTCAACGGAGCCAGACTTAATGCCAAACCTGCGCACGACTATATCTTGCGAACGTGCGTCTAGGCCCGCTAACAATACCTCGGCAGCCTTTTGTAGAGATTTCGGATCTATATTGAGTTGAATATACTTCATAAGTATGTCTCCAGTATATACTTATATTGACTTTTAGTCAAGTAATATGTTAAAAATGATGTTGTCCGCCTTACATCTTAGGCGAACACCCCACCATAACAAAAGCTAGTCAAATTGTCCAGTTAGTCCTAATCAATCAACAAGCGCAGCTGATTATCAAGTGTTCCGGCTGAAAAAGCGAGAGCCACATTAAAGTTCTCCGTTGCCCTCCGCCCCAAACTATGACCCAGTTCGCTGTAATTATCTATACGCCAAGTTGGCAAAGAAAAATCAGCTAGGGATCGCTCCAGCTCCGTCAGTTTCTTTTTTGCTTCTCCCGTCTCCTGCTC
>CAYSWF010000063.1:868-1965 GCA_964434765.1 uncultured Candidatus Saccharibacteria bacterium | reverse complement strand
GCCAAAAACTTTAAGACGCCCCATTGTGTGTGCTTCAAAAAGTACCAGAATTTTCTGACCTGGATATTTCTCTCGAGCTGCCGCCAGCGTCGCTGCAATTTCTACTGGATGATGCCCATAATCGGAAACTATCAACAACTTCTTTAAGTAACCTAATTGTTCCAGGCGCCTGCTTAGCCCCGGCCAGGAGTTAAGAAATTTTTCAGACTCGCTCTCTTTAATGCCAAGTCTCTTCGCCATCGCTATGGCCAGAGCCGCGTTTTGTCGCATATGCTCTCCCGACAGTG
The DNA here is from genome assembly GCA_964434765.1 of uncultured Candidatus Saccharibacteria bacterium. Classification (GTDB taxonomy): domain Bacteria; phylum Patescibacteriota; class Andersenbacteria; order UBA10190; family UBA10190; genus CAYSWF01. The sequence continues at coordinate 1,678 of CAYSWF010000063.1, read as the reverse complement.
ATAGCCTCGATCCCCTATTAGTATAATCCACCAGCGTGGTATCTTTCGGCCAAGTCAGCTTATCGTGTTTCTGTTTAACCTCCCGCGAAGTCACCACACTGCCCCTTGGGCTCACCTGGTGTAGGAACCGATCAAAACTTTTTTGCACATCAGCTAGCGACGCAAAGTAATCCGGATGGTCATAATCAATGGTGGTGATAATGATATGATACGGCCTCAAGGTCAGCCAGTGGTCTCGGTATTCGTCAGCCTCAACCACAAAATATTTTCCCCCGCCTACCCGGGCGCCCTCTCCGCCCCAAGCCGGCACGTTAGCGCCTACCAAAACCGTCGGGTCAAGGCCTCCTTCAATCATAATGTGGGCCAGCATAGCCGTGGTTGACGATTTACCGTGCGTGCCCGCCACCGCTATGGTTGTGTATGCAGCCGTGAGCTCTCCCAGCGCCTCGTGGTACGCCAACTCCCGTATATCTTTTTTTCTGGCCAACTGACGCAGGGGATGGCTCGCCTCTACAGCATCTGAATATATCAAAACCCCCGACTGTGTCAGATGTGCCTCCGCTTTCATTTGGTCATAATCACGATCCACCCCCCCCACCTTTTTACCTCTTTTATCTAACAAATAAGCCAGCCCCCGCATGCCACTACCCTCAATCCCCAACATAAAAATAGTTTTAGCCCGACCAAGACCGCCGTTCATTGCTTTATTTTACACTTTTCTCTTTACTCTTCTCACTTTGTTGCCTCGGCACTAATCCCACCGCCAACTTTAAAGCCAGTTGAGCAATATCGCGGCCCGCACCAGTGTAG
>CAYSWF010000063.1:0-858 GCA_964434765.1 uncultured Candidatus Saccharibacteria bacterium | reverse complement strand
AAGCTGGGCCATGTTCGCCCGCAGTGTTTTAGCTATAACAGGGCTCTGCATCAAATCTCGCACATTTTGCTCAAATAATGCCCGTCCCAAATTAGCCGGATCAATCACCCTGGCTGCCCCCACTACTTCAAACACCGTGGCGTTACGGCGCTGGTGATCTTGAGCCGCTCTGTCCAGCGGAATAAGAATAGCCGCTTTGCGCAAGCGCGCCAGCTCGGCCAAAGACGTAGCGCCCGCTCGAGTCACCACCACGTCAGCCGCCGACAAAGCCTCTCCTATGCGTTCCGTCAAATATCCAAACGGCTTGTAGTAGTCTTCGCGCTCCCCGTTTCTTAATACATCTTTTGCCGCTGCCGCAACGATCTTTAAATGATCTTCTCCCGTCAGATGAATAATACCCATGTCTTTTATCAAAGAGGGCAGCGTTGAGAGTACTATGTCATTAATTTGTTCCGAGCCTTGGCTGCCGCCCATAACCAACAACACCGGGTCAGTCGGCTTAAAACCAAACATTTTCTTGGCCGCCGCTTGTTCCATTAAGCCCCACCCTCCTCGCACCGGCGTGCCGGTGACCACAGTCTTGTCCTTATATGACACCATTTGTTCTCGCGTCGCCGAAAAACCAACAGTAATGGCTGACGCTATGCTAGTCATAAGACGATTAGCCAGACCGAACACCACGTCAGATTCATGCAATAAAACAGGCACCCGATAAAACACTGCCGCTAGCGACACCGGCACACTACCGTAGCCCCCCTTACTAATAACCACGTCAGGCATAATCCGCCACATGTGAATTAGGGCCATCACAATGCCCGCTGGCATGCGCAGTAATATATCCGCAGCCGTGCGCGGTGA
>CAYSWF010000062.1:3792-5610 GCA_964434765.1 uncultured Candidatus Saccharibacteria bacterium | reverse complement strand
AATGTCTGATAACGTCTGACAGCCTTCACGCGAACAATCATGGACTTGTCATGGCTAGCTAGTCTGATTTCCTCATTAGGCTGGATCCTTCTGATGTTGTCATAACCAACTCTTACTTCAAGGTCTTTTGCCCCTTGATGGATGTACTGGAAGAACTTGTTTTTAACGCGCATGTTACGCATATGGGCGGCTCCGTATGTATAGCTCCACTGTTGGGTCACAAACTGATCATGGTAGGCAGCTGGCAACATACAATCCAGAGACCAGCCGAAGCGTTGCAAAACCATAACCTCCTCAACAGACGGAACAAGGTGAGTGTAGAGTTTGTGTCCGTACTCCCGCAAGTGTTGGGGAATATCCGCAACGAGTGCTGTGAAAGCCTGGGGAGTTGCGCCTAAGAGAGGCACAATCTTGATTGGTTGTCCTTTCTTAGGGGTCGCACCGATAACGCCAACCATTTGTTGGTTATCTTGGATCGCAACGTAAATCAGCTTGTACTTTACGTTCACATCCTTGGAAGAGCGACGTCGGTAGCCGGCATATAGCGCTGTAATCCAGTTTTCGTCCACTCCTCTAAAGTGACGGGGTAGAAGATCGAGCATCAAATCGTGGGCAGCGGCTCCGTGTACAGCCTCGTTGAAGGGAAAAACTGATATGCTTGATTGATCTAAGTAGGACAGTACGTCGTCACTGAAGAACAGTTTGTACATCATCGTTTCAGTGACACCAGGTTTGTAATGACTGTGCGACTTACCTGCAATAGTGTAGCCCTTTCGTAGGAAAAACTGGTGAGCCCTAATGTTCTGTTCAGCTACTGTGCAGTATATCTGTCTAACACGATGTGACTGGGCATATTGTTCCGCGTAGCCAAGTAAGTAACTGCCAACACCGTGGCCGCCGCGAAAAGTCTGGGCAACTATAAGTGGGCTAATTTTGAATGTCCCTTGCTTTTTCCCGACCACATGAATCATACCAGCAGGTTTATTACCACAAGTAGCGATGAACATTTTTTGCGTGACGGAAAAGTGTCCCACAGGGTCAACGCCTCCTTGCAAATGGGCCGAGAGGATTCTGCGAGCATGGGCACAGTGGTCACCTTCGTAGTAACTCTGTAGCGCCTCTTCCATGATCTGCTCCACAAATGAAGTGTCCTCTCTAATGGCTTCTCGAACGGAAATAATAGTAGTCATGAGAAATCCTTCTATTAAGAGGGCATCAAAGTTGGGTAACTTGGAGACACCACAATACATGGTTGGAAAAGTACAACCTAGGACAGAACTATGGCATTAAACCAGAAACGGAGGTAAAAGGCAAGATTCTTGCAAGCGTCAGGTCTTTTCTACGCGCTGAACTTTGATGCCGACGATACCATACCTCTTCTCATCTTCTTCGGAATAGTACCGGCGTAATTCGGCCAACAGTTCTTTACGGCTGGAGCCACCAAACCACGCGCAGGGAAAATCGCTGATCAGGGCGGAGAAAGAGGGATACCGCAAAAGAGCTACAACTTGTACAGTCATCGATTCACCAGGACTTGGTTGTCGAAAAAAGGTAATGTGGTCGCCTAGTGAAATGAGTTGGCGTTTTTCATCATAGAGACGCAACTCTATTACTTTTATGCCGGTCCTAATCTTGTCGTAAGCCGCTGGCTGTAACTTCATTTCAAAGAAAAGTGGTTTGGGGAGCTGGCTACCCCCTACTGCGGTTGGCTTGAGTTTATCTATTATGTCCCTGGCCATAGGTTGAGTATAACAAAATTAGTTTACTAGCGGCGAATGATGGTGAGACTTTGCTCCAGTTTTGTTTTGAGTTGATTTA
>CAYSWF010000062.1:0-3782 GCA_964434765.1 uncultured Candidatus Saccharibacteria bacterium | reverse complement strand
TTCTCGTTGGGTTTAGTAGATTCGGCTTCGCGGATTTCTCTGGCAATAAGCCATATGGGGCATTCTGGCAGTGGGTCATCCGCGTGTCTGGGGAAAATATGCCAGTGTAGATGAGGAATGGAATTGCCCAGCAGCGCATAGTTTATTTTCTTGGGCCGGAAAGCCTTATGCACTGCCTCGGCTACTTGGCTCATTTCAAAAAGAAATTGTTTCTTGAAAGCGGGCGTAAGCTGGTGAAGTTCGCTTTTATGTTGCTGGCACAGAAATAAGGTATATCCCTTGAAAAACTGGTGCTCACCCAAGACTACGTAACCGGTATTAAGTTCTTTGACGAAATATGGATTGCGGTTGTTTTTTATGTCCTCAATCCGCTGGCAAATGAAGCAGGTGGTCATGTTTTAATAGTATCAGATAAAGAGGTGTTGGATGTGGTGCAAGTTTGACATTCAATTACTATGGTTTATAGTACAATTACAGTTATGGAATATCTATTGAGTACAAAGCTTATGTCTCACAACCCGCGTATTAATGAGCGGGCTGGTGTGCTGCGTGATGTGTTTTTTAAAAGACCTTAATGATTAGTTTTTTACAGGAAACACCTCGCGGAGCACGCGAGGTGTTTTGGTTTTCAGGCCAACCCCGTGCCTATCTTAAGTTCCTTTACAAAAGGAGGGTGGCGTGATGAGTACTTTTTTGCAGGACTCGAAGAGTGGCGTGCGCTTGCGGCCGATTGAAGCAGAAGACGCCGAATTGTGTATAAAGTGGATGAACGACCAGCATAATCGGCAGGTGCTGCGGGCGTGGCTGCCTTATTCGCTGGAGAAGGAGCGGGGCTGGATTAAGAAAATCGCGGAGCAAGGCACACCGCCGTCGGACGTGCCGCTGTTGATTACCTGGAAGGGAAAGCCGGTGGGAGTGACAGGCTTGCACCGCATTCAGTGGGATTGGCGCTGTGCCGAAATCGGCATTTGCATTGGCGAGAGGAAGAAGCGGCACAGCGGTGTGGGCTCGGCCAGTTACAAATTGTTGATGCGCTATGCTTTCGAAGAGATGGGACTGCTGCTGTTGGAAGCTGACGTGTATACGACGAACAAACCTAGTCTCAAGTTTCATCAGTCGATGGGGTTTAAGAGAGTTGGTTACAGCGAGCCGAAAGCACTGGTAGCTGGCAAGCGCGTGCCGGTTGCTATCTACTCGATAACGAAAAGGCGGTGGCGCAAGTGGCACGCGAAAAAATAGGCACGAAACTCTTCCTGCGCGTTTTGTGGAAACAAAATGCGCAGTTTTTTTGTGGCCATAAAGAAAAAAGAGAGCGGGATGGCTCTCTTTGGATTGGTTTTGCAACTATAAACCCGAGTGAGGGTTTAATGACTATGCTTCAAAAATTCTGATGTTTTTGTGGTGGCGCATTCGAGGCTATCGAAAGGTGATTTGCCTTGAATTAATTGGCTGACGAAGTAAGCGAATAAGGTGTCGCCTGCTCCGATTGTGTTGTCTGTGGAAATGACTTTCTTTGGGCGTGCGATGTATTTTTTGCCTTGGCAATACAGGGTGCTGCCGTTAGAGCCGTGTGTTACAAGCAGCATTTTGTTTTTTAATTCTTCCAAGAACTTGGGATCAATATATTTTGTTTCTTCTGTAGTGGCCTTGAGACACGAGACGGTATCGATAATTTCTTCAGTGGGGCGCCAGTATTTTTTCTTGCCGAAATCACGACCGTCCCGAACGTATCCCTGAATATCCAGGAAGACTTGGCCTTGGAACGACGAAATATTCTCGAGATCTATTTCGTTTAACAAAGTCGAGATGATGATGGCTGGAGATTTAATGCCCGGAAAGTTGACCTGCAGTAACTTAGGAGGATTAGGTATTCGGCCGAGTTCTCTGTTTTCGGTTGTGAGTATCTCTACTATGACTGGTTCTGGACTGATGGAATCAAATTCGACATCTTCGTTTTTGAGGACGGAAGATATAAACAGGGCCGGCCCCCCGGCTTGTTCGTTAATAAGACCACCGTCTTTATTTATGAGACGATCTGTAGAGTAGGTTGCTAGTAAAGTGATGTCAGGATTTTTTTCATTTTTCTTTGCCAGTTTAAGGGCTAGCTCGACTGCTTTTTCTGCCGTTGTTGCTTTTTGCACTTTAATGCGTTTGCGGCCGTCAATGTACGTTCCGGCTAGCTTATCTGACCAGCCGCCAGTGCCGGTGAGGGCGACAACTGGAATGTTGGCCTGGTAAGCAATGGCCGCTTCGGTAAGGGTGCCGGAGCCCCCGCTGATAAGGATAACGGCGTCGCAGCTAAGAACTAGCGGTAGTTCGCGCCCGCCGCCGCGTTCGAGTCCAGTGGCAATAACCACATCAATGTTTTTTTCATAAACGTCTGTTCCCTTTCCATAAGTTACGCCAACTGTAAGACCGCCTGCTTTTTTGGCTCCGCGGGCAGCAGCTGTTGAAAGTGAATCATAGTCTTTTTCTGCGCCAAACAACACAACAGCGCTGGCTTTGGCGAGATTATAGCCAACATCTTCGGCCAGCTTTTCTACTCTTTTGGCGTACTTTAAGTCAGCGGCTGACCCCATAACGCCAATTTGGATTTTACGTTTTGATTGCTTCATAGTTCGAGACTTCATTGTACAATAAATATAGTATTTGTAAATAGCTTGGACTACCCATTTGTGATAAATTCTAATACCGTGATGTATATGAGAGGGAAGATTGGCATCCGGGGGCTGGCGGAGCGGGCGCGGGCAGAGGGGGCGTACGATTTAGCCCAGGGGGTGATTGACGCGGCGCCGCCAGCAGTTCTGATGGAAGCCTTGCGGAGTTTGCCGCTGGAGTGGTGGGTTTTCTAAACAGCTAGTTCAGGCCAGGCACTCGGCGACGGTACGGCGAGGGGTAGCACGCAGGGGATTCTTATGGACGGCGTGACCAAGGCGAAGTAGGGATTGAGGCAGAAGGTCGGTGTTAAGAATTTGTTTGAGAGCCGATCTTGTGTCGTCTCCCGCTTCGATGGCGGCAACTAGCGGGGCGGCGGCCAGGCCAGCGGCGGTAGCCTCCAGCCATAGTTGTTCTAGTAGTTGTCCGGATTTTACCCAGTTGGCAGTGGTGTCGGTGGCACTTACCATAACGGCTACGGCGGAGGAACTATTCATTTGCTCTCTCGTTTTGGGGCCTTCTTGTTTATGGATGGGAACCAAACGCACCATGACAGGAGACAATAAAGACAGCGGCGCGGGGATACCCATGGCGTAGCCGGGCATACCGTCGTGCTGGTAAGTCCAATTGTTGCGTACCCAGTGGGACAATTCTTCTTTGAAGTCTTTGCGCGACAGAGTTCTTAGGGTGGCTTGCTCGGTCAGGGCGGCAATTTCTTGGATAGCGTTTTTGTTCTCGACCAGAATAACCGATTGGTTTCTGGTGGTGGGTATGGCTTCTTTCTCCTGTTGGGTAAGCTGCTTTTTATCATAGATGGCGCGATCGGTGCGCCGGTTACCCACGGCGGCAAACAGATCGGCGGTGTTGTCGCCAGGGGCGTTGACTGCTTTGATTAAAGTGATGCGAGCGGCGGGTTTGTTTTTCGCTTCACCGTCGGGGAAATATGATAGAGCAGGTTGGTAGTCCCAGTAGCGGGCAGCGACCAGCATGTTGGCAGTGGCACAGCCGATGCTGATGTATAATTCTCTTAGAGAAGGGTCTGACACGCTTAAGTGTCGATTCCAATCAACAAAAATATCCACATAATCGTCCCCCACTTTGAACTTCCAGGGTTGGGTGTTATGGGC
>CAYSWF010000061.1:5488-5735 GCA_964434765.1 uncultured Candidatus Saccharibacteria bacterium | reverse complement strand
GAGCGAGCAGAATAATTGGGGCCGCCGGTTGACGATTGCCAGGCTGGGAAATCCAGACAAGGTGTGGAGGTAGTAACATTTTTTGACCTAGGAGCAAGTCCCTAAACTGCTCTTTTTTTAAATAGGGCGCATTACGGGAAAGTGAGTTATTATTTTTTCGTATGCTGAAGATAACGGTGAGGGTTAAGGCCAACGCGCGGAAAGAAAAAGCGTGTGTTTGAAAACATTAAAGGGGATATCGTACCGA
>CAYSWF010000061.1:1495-5478 GCA_964434765.1 uncultured Candidatus Saccharibacteria bacterium | reverse complement strand
CAAGAGGGATTGGCGGGAGAAGAATGCTTTTGGGGGCGGTTCGTTGGACAATGTTTCTTTTTTTAGGTGGGCGGTCCACTAGGAGGGTGTTATGTCTTCAGGCACCACGTTGCTGGAGCAGAAACGGAGAAATTCACTCGGCGAGGGTCAGGAAGACTTTGACGTGTTTACTCTCACTGCGGAGCAAGTTTGTTTCAGGTTTCGTTATTTGTTTGACGCGGGGACTGATGATTGGGGTAAAGGTTACGCGCACTTTACTAGAGAAGGATTTGCGCGATGCCTGGCTCAATTTCGGCAGCAGGGAGAGGCTAGACTGGAAGAGGGCCAGGGCGCGGTGGAGTTCAAGAGAACCGGGGATGGCGTCCATATTTCGGTGCATGGTTTTGAAGATGGGGCGAAGTGCGTGGAGAACGTGGAGATTGCCGAGGTCCCCGATTCAGTGTATGAGCTGCTGGGCGTCGCTCGAGCCTAAAAGGAACTGACCTTTCGTACGAACCCCTCCGCCAGTGCGGCGGATGCGTTAAGGGTTCTTTCTTTTAGGCTATTAGTATGAATAGTAGCTGCTGGCACTATGATTAAGCACGTAAATATTAAATTGACAGGCAGAGTGCAGGGAGTGTTTTTCCGGGTGGCGATCAAGGAGAAGGCGGGGGAGCTGAAGATTAAGGGATTTGTGCGTAATGAAGGTGACGGCAGTGTGTACGTGGAAGCGGAGGGAGAGGCCAAAGACCTGGAAAAACTAGTGGAGTGGTGCCGGCAGGGGCCGCGGTTGGCGCAGGTGACTAATGTGCTGGTAGAGTCTGGGGCAAAGGAGCAATTCACTGACTTTTCGGTACGTTAAGAAGGGTAGCCCTAGGGGGCGGGCAGAAGAAAAAAGGAGATCTTGACAGAATAGCCTTATTTGTGCTTGAATGGATAGTTGTTTTGTCCGTGTTGTTCTCTTCACAGTTGAATAGGAGAACGTAGCAGGCACGTTCCTTCCACTGCCTACCTCAAAAAACTGGAGAAATAACAATGAAGAAATGGACACCCCAAGACTGGGTTTTAACGACCGTGGCGCTGATACTCGTTCTTATGTTCATCTCTAGTGGGTATCGGGGCGCTAGTAAGTCACGTCAACGGTCAGCTTCTAGTAATCTCTGTAGACGATGGGAAAAAACAGGCGACCCGTCAACTGTTTTGGAGTTCACCGCGGGTGGACATCTGATTGTCACTGCTGGTTCTGACACTTACAGCACGACTTACTCAATTGAGGGGTCAGGGATTCGAATTTACGTTAGGGGACTGGGAGTGCACATTAGAAACGAGGAGGCGTTTAGAGGCAGCTCACATCATTTCTCCAGTGAGATATTGCCCCCCGGTGAACTCTTGCTAGTCCGCTCCAGAGGTCTCTACAGAGATGAGGCTATCATTAAACGGCTCGAGGGACGCTACACTCCGTTACAGCCACTGAACGACAACGCCGCTCAAGCTTCTGGTCGTCTTGATGCTCGTCTGGCCGAAATCTGCCAGAAAGACAAGGATACAGTATCTCGTCTAGCTGGGTTTAGGAAAGACCGCGACAATCTCGTCAACAGTCTGCGTTTCTCTGGCGTTAACTCGGCATCAGACCTGCGACGTTTTCCCTCCGCCAGGCCTCTGGCTAATGAGCTGACCGAGTTGGTGCAGCAGATTGGCGAGGCAGAAAAAAGACATGCCGATTACACTGCCATGATCAGCCAATTGGAGTCGGCGGAACGTCGCTTGAAGCGTCGCGAGAACTTGGCGGGGACGGAGTTGTCAGAGTCTGATGTTCAAGAAATTGAAACGATTCTGGCAGAAGTGGAAGAGCAGATGACGCGGTTGTTACCAGGTAGTAATGTGGTGCGTGACCTTAGCGTCGAAGCCGTCCTCGAGCAAGAACTCAAACGGTAGTTTCCTAAAGGACCACAACACTCTAAGAGAAGGAGGCAGTCAGATGTAAAAGACAACACTGGAACTCTGGCAAGACGGGCTGACATATCTAGTACCACTTCCTTATCCCTGTTTAGGAGACACTAAGATGAAGGTCTTGGTAATCGTGCTGGTCATTGTCGCGTTGCTCATCCTGGGCGCCGCTTTTTTCGTCAAGGATCTCGGTGCCCGCGGCAGCGTAGCGGTTGACAACGCCCTGGAACGAATTGATGGGTTTTTGGGCAAGTTAGCCGTGAAGCGCAAGGAGATCAGCCTGGCGATGGAGAAAGTTGAACGCTCCATTGAAGCCATGCGAAGAACGAGGATCCAGACGACAGTCAAAGCAGAACGTCTGGATAGAGAGATCAAGTCCCTGGAAGAATCGGTGCAGCAAATAGACCAGGCACTGGGTAGACTGCGCTCAAAACTTGCTGGGTCTACACCGGTCGAAGTGGCGGGTAGAACCTACTCCGTGAACGACATCCAGAGAACGTCTAACCGATTGATTGCCCTTAGGAAAAACAAGGCGGAGAGTATTTCCGGATTGCAGGAAGCGCAGTTGGTTATGCAAAAGACAGCCGAAGGGCTTGGTCAAAAGCAGATGGTCGCCCGGGACAAAGTAGAACGGTTTAAGTCACAGCTGGTGGCTATCGATGCTAAAGCTGTGGCTTTGAAGGCGCTCCAGTCTTCCTACGCCGTAGGCGGCAGCACTTCGCTGTCCGACCAGCTGGCTGGTATCGAGGAAAAGATTGAAACACTACTGGTGGATGTCGAAACTGAACTTAGAGTAGAGGGGGAAAAATGGGATGAGGTGGCCGTAGAAAGTGACATCAGTTCCGTGGACGTCCTCCTCGAAGGCTTGAAGGAACCTGCTGAAACTGTCGCAGAGATCGATGCCATTCTCGGTGACAGACCAGAGACAAGGTAGTTCGTTCGCACATTGACAGGCACATTCAAACCATCAACACGCCCGACGATAAGAGGTAAGTCGGGCTTTTTTAACAAGAGGGTGGTCTTGACACTTGATACGGCGGCTTAATCTGCTATAGTGCGTGGAGGCGTGCGGGGGTAACGAGTGTTCTTTTGAAAAAGGAGAGGATGATGTCTGTAACAACAAACGGAGTGCCTTTGGCGGAACTGCCATCTGCCCAGCTGGCCGGAATAGGGCGTGGTCCTATGAAGTGGGAACGGGCGTCTTTGTTTGCTGGACCAAATCTAGTACAGGCCAAGGCGGCTATTAGCGTTCTGGGCGAGCGCGCGGCCGCGGGGGGACAGTGACAGCGCGGACGCGCTTCTGGAGATAATCCAGAGGACTAACTGGTGGGACACTATCGAGTCTGGGCCGGCATCTGGTCGCTTGTTTCTGTGATTCAGGTGAGGAGGGCGGTGGTGTGGAAACGTTGCGCCGACTTAAAAATGTTCAGGAGCGACTGGCCTCGCTAGGCGTGGTGCTGGTTAACTCGGTTTCCTCTGAAGAAGAGCGTTCACAGCTAGAATCAACTCTGCAGCTCGCGGATCAGTTTACATATGCATAGTGAATCTTACTGGCGCGCGCCCTTTCCAGCAGGTCTAGCACTGCTGGATTTTTCATTTGGGTAAGCTACGATGGAGTTAATGAAGCTGCTTATTTTGGGGGTAAAGGGAATGTTGGGGCGGCAACTGGGCGAGGTATTTAAGGATTTGAATCCTGTGTGTTGGGATAAAGAGGAGGTTGACATAACGGATGAGGCAATGGTGAAGGAGAAAGTAGCGGCCCTTCGACAGGCTCAGGGTGGCATTGATATTCTTATCAATGCCGCGGCGTATACGGATGTTGATGGGGCGGAGACTCACCGGGAGGCGGCGTTTGCCGTCAACGAGTTAGGGGTGAGAAATCTGGCCCGGGTGGCGAAAGAGTTGGGAATAAGGCTAGTGCATTACAGCACGGATTATGTATTCGGGGGTGACAAAAAAGACGGCTACGCAGAGGACTACCCGCCGGGGCCGCCGGTTAATGTTTACGGGGAGTCGAAGCTGGCCGGGGAGCGGGCTTTGGGCGAGATAGGCCCCGA
>CAYSWF010000061.1:0-1396 GCA_964434765.1 uncultured Candidatus Saccharibacteria bacterium | reverse complement strand
GGAGGGGGGGCAAAAACTTTGTGGATACGATGTTGCGTTTGGCAGAAGAGAAAGATTCATTGTCAGTGGTTGATGACCAGTGGGGCAGTCCGACATATACCAGGGACGTGGCTTTGGCAACGCGGCGGATTATCACTGGGGATTATAAACCGGGTATTTATCATGCGGTGAACGGGGGGACAACAACGTGGTGTGGCTGGGCGCGGGAAATATTCAAGCTGACGGGAAAAGAGGTGGAGGTTAAGGCAATAACAACTGACCAATATCCCCGGCCGGCGCGGCGTCCGCGATACAGTGCGCTGAAGGACACCAAGGGGCTTAATATGCGGCCGTGGCCGGAGGCGTTGAAAGATTGTCTATCAGAGATCACTTGACTTGCGGGCGCATGTTGTGTATTAATTTATGGTCAATATGAAGGATGTATACAAGAAGCAGTCTGGGGAGTTGAGAGACATTTTAGGAGAGGTGGGGGTTTTTCATGATCAGATAGCGCAGGTGGTGCAGCAGCTACAAGAAGCGTTTGCAGCTGGTAATAAGGTGCTGGTGGCGGGTAATGGAGGCTCGGCGGCAGAGGCACAGCATTTGGCTGATGAGATGGTCGGCCGCTACAAAGAAGACCGCCCGCCATACCCGGTAGTGGCGCTGACAGCCGACAGCGCGGTGCTGACGTGCATTGGCAATGATTATGGCTATGAGCATATTTTCAAGCGGCAGGTTGAGGCGTTGGGAAAAGAGGGTGATATTTTTATGGCCCTCTCTACTTCTGGCACTTCGGAGAATATTTTGGCGGCGGCAGCCAAAGCGCGCGAGATGGGCATGACTGTTATTGCGTTTACGGGCGAGAAGGGAACATTTAAGGATATGGCCGATTACGCGGTGGTGGCGCCGACTAAGACAGGGGCACGAATGCAGGAGTTGCATTTGCATGCCATTCATTTAATTTGTGAAGCCTTTGAGCCAACGAATTAATCCATGGAAACTACCAGAGTCAACGAATTAATTGATAGTTTTAACAAGTACCGAGTGTTGGTGGTGGGTGACGTGCTGCTTGATCATTACGTGCGGGGCAGCGTGGAGCGTCTTAACCCGGAGGCGCCGGTGCCAATTTTGCGGGCAACGGAGGAGCGGGAAGAAACCGGCGGAGCGGGCAACGTGGCCAAGAACGCGGCGCAACTTGGGGTGGAGACAGTGTTGGTGAGCGTGGTCGGTGATGATGAGGTAGCGGCGCGGGTCGGGGGAGCGGCGCAGCGTGAGGGCTATCGATCGATGCTGGTGCGCGACGCGTCGCGGCAGACAATTCGCAAGGTGCGGTACTTGGCGGGTAGTCAACATCTGCTGCGGGTTGACTACGAAGATACGCATGATATATCAGGCATCGTTGAGGAACAGGTGTTGC
>CAYSWF010000060.1:1563-5863 GCA_964434765.1 uncultured Candidatus Saccharibacteria bacterium | reverse complement strand
CTAAATTTGGCAATCTGGCGCTGTCTAAGTTTATTAATCACATAATGCGTAAGGGTAAGAAGAGCGTGGCGCAACGCATTGTATATGAGGCGCTCGACATAGTTTCGGAGCAGACGAAAGATGACCCCCTAGCTGTGTTTGATGTGGCTATTCGTAACGTGACACCGGTGCTGGAAGTGAAGGGGCGACGGGTGGGGGGAGCTAATTATCAAATTGCCCAGGAGGTAAGGGGCGAGCGGCGGGAGACTCTGGCTATGCGGTGGCTCCGGGAGGCGGCAAAGAGCCGGTCGGGTAAGAGTATGGCGGCCAAGCTGGCGGCGGAATTGATCGAGGCGGCGAAAAAAGAAGGCGGGGCGATGAAGAAACGGGCCGATGTGCACCGCATGGCAGAATCTAATCGGGCATTTTCGCATTTTGCACGTTAGCCGGGTATGGCGACTGGTGAGAAATTTCCTCAAGTACCGATAGAGCGCGTGCGTAACTTCGGCATCATGGCCCACATTGATGCCGGCAAGACGACTATGACGGAACGGGTGTTGTTCTATACGGGGCTGACGTACAAGATCGGCGAGGTGCATGAGGGCGAGGCCGTGATGGATTGGATGGACCAGGAACGGGAGCGGGGAATCACTATTACATCGGCCACCACCACGGCTTTTTGGCGCGGTCATCGTCTGAACTTGATTGATACGCCGGGACACGTTGATTTTACGGTGGAGGTGGAGAGAAGCTTGCGGGTGTTGGACGGAGCAGTGGTAGTTTTTGACGGGGTAGCCGGCGTCGAGCCGCAAAGTGAAACCGTGTGGCATCAGGCGGAGCGTTATCACGTGCCGCGTATGTGTTTTATAAATAAATTGGACCGCACCGGAGCGGATTTCTGGAAAGCAGTCGGTTCAATCCAGGAACGGCTGACTAAGGACACGGTGGTTATGACCTTGCCTATCGGCGTCGAGGATAAATTTGCCGGCATTGTGGATTTACTGACGGAGCAGGCCTGGTACTTTGAGGGCCCAAAAGGCGAGAAGGTAGTGCGTCGGGACATTCCGAGTGAGCTAGTTGAGGAGGCAGTAAGGCGCCGGGCGGAGATGCTGGAGAAGATTTCGGGGACGAATGATGAGCTGACAGGAAAGTTTTTAGAGGGGAAGGACATAAAGAGAGAAGAGCTGATCGCAGCCCTGCGCTCGGCGGTGATTGCCGGCCAACTGGTCCCGGTGTATAGCGGGTCAGCCTTGAAGAATAAAGGAGTGCAGTGTGTGTTGGACGCGGTCGTTGACTTTCTACCGGCACCGTCCGACTTGCCGCCGGTTACCGGGACCCACCCGGCTGATCCGGAGACTAAACTTACGCGCCGGCCGAGTGATACGGAACCGTTTTGCGCGCTGGCTTTTAAGGTCATGACTGATCCTTATGTGGGACAGCTGACGTACTTTCGGGTTTATTCCGGGAAGTTGACGGCGGGCTCGTATGTGCTCAATGTGTCTAATGGTAGAAAGGAGAGAATTGGGCGGATTTTACGGATGCACGCTAATGACCGCGAGGATGTACAGGAAGTGGGAGCCGGCGGCATTGGCGCTTTGGTGGGACTCAAAAACACCACAACGGGTGATACGCTGTGCGACGAAGATGAACCGATCGTGTTGGAGCGGATATCCGGCATGGAGCCAGTTATCGCTATCGCCATTGAACCTAAAACAAAAGCTGACCAAGAGAAAATGGGGCAGGCGCTTAAGTCATTGATGGGTGAGGACCCGACCTTTCACGTGCGGACTGATGAAGAAACGTTGCAGACAATTATGGAGGGCATGGGCGAATTACATTTGGATATTAAAGCCGATCGCCTGAAGCGGGAGTTTGGCGTGGAGGTAAACATGGGCAAACCGCAGGTGGCTTACAAGGAAACCATTACCGGACAGGTGGAAGTGGAAGGTAGATACATTCGCCAGAGTGGCGGTCGGGGCCAATACGGCCACGTATGGCTGCGGCTAGAACCGCTAGAGCGAGGCAAGGGAGCGGAGTTTGTTGATGAGATAAAAGGCGGCGTTATTCCCCAAGAGTATGTTCCGGCTATAAAGAAGGGTTTTCAGGAGGCCGTGACCGGCGGTGTGCTGGCGGGTTATCCGGTAGTTGATGTTAGGGCGACGGTGTACGACGGGAGCTTCCACGAGGTGGATAGTTCGGAGATCGCTTTTAAGATTGCGACCATTATGGCGTTTAAGGAAGGCATGAGGCGGGCCAAGCCGGTTTTACTGGAGCCTATTATGAAGGTTGAGGCTATTTCGCCGGAGCAGTACATGGGTGATGTGGTGGGCGATCTCAATGCCCGCCGCGGGCGAGTGGGAGGCATTGAAAACAGAGCGCTGGTTAAGGTGATCACGGCCTGGGTGCCTTTGGCGGAGATGTTTGGCTATGCCACCACGCTGCGCTCGTTGAGTTCAGGACGGGCTAACTATTCCATGCAGTTTGATCACTACGCGCAGGTGCCAAGAAATATTCAGGAGGAGATTGTGGGCGGGGCGCCTGGCAAAGATAGAAAAGGCAAGAAAAAAGACCTGGCTTAGGCAGCGGGACGCAGTTCCTCCTGGACAAATCTAATGCAACGTTGTTCGCGAGCGGCAAAGTGTTAATATATTGCCAACATAGACAGCCTAGACATAAATTTAACACTAAGTGTTAAACTATATTTGACAAACACCGTCTGTCGTACTATTAATAAAGACTGTTCTTTTGCGCCTTACCAACACACACTCTCTTACCAGGAGTATTCTTCATGACACGTCCCGCCACCGAAACCGACGACGCTCTGGCTGTGGTCAGACAGTATGTAGCAACCCTGAATGCCTTTGCCGCTAGGCAATCTGCCGTCATTGCCCAGTCGCTGGCTATCATCAATGACTTTGGCTGTCTTGTGCAGATGTGGAGAGAGTCTCTCCCTGGTTCAGTGCTCGGAAAGCTCATCGATGAGCGCATGGCCCAGGTGCTGCCTGATATTCTGCCTGCCATCGATGACTTTGACCGTCTGGTACAGATGTGGGGAAGTACTTCCTCTGGTTCAGCGCCCGGAAAGCTCATCGAAGAGCGCATGGCCCAGGTGCTGGCCACCATCAATGACTTTAGCCGCCTGACCCAGTTGTGGGAAGAGTTTTGGAGAGAGTCTCTCCCTGGTTCAGTGCTCGGAAAGCTCATCGATGAGCGCATGGTGCGGGTGCTGGCCACCATCAATGACTTTGACTGTCTAGTACAGACGTGGAGAAATACTTTCTCCAGTTCAGCACCAGAAAGGCTCATTGAAGAGTGTATGGTGCGAGTGCTGCCCGCCATCGATGACTTTGATCGTCTGGCCCAGCTGCGGAGAGAGTTTCCCCCTAGTTCAGTACCCAGAAAGTTTATCGAAGAGCGCATGACGCAGATGCTGACCGCTATCACGGCCTCCGCGATCCCCCTGTGGTTCATCACTCTCCTCTCGTGCCCTGATCGCATCCCGCCCCTTTTTCTTCCCCTCGTTAATCGGAAAGCCGTCGAGTTAGCTTCTTAAGTCAACGCCAGCTGCTCCTAAGAACCATCCTTTTCCCAGCTGCTCTCCCGGGAGCAGCTTTTTCATTTTCTTACATAGGTGCACAGTATGTTATGGACCAGGACAGATACTTGATTGTTTGTGGTAGACGCGATATGGTTAATCAGATGAAGGAGAAAGATTTTAGCCAGATATTGGCGGGCTTAAGGGAACTGGGGGGTTACTTTGTGTGGCGGGACGAGGCGGGAGAGGCTTACGTTATTTTAAGTAAGCGGGAGTTTGAGGCCTGGCATAAAATCAGAGAGCCGGAGGTGCAGTTGTCTTTACCGGCGACGCCCGGAGTTACCGAGAATAAGGGCGCGGAGGCAGAAGCGAGGGCTGATTATGTGTTGGAGCGAATTAATCGGGAGATTGCTTTGTACCAGCTGCGTCAACAGGAGGATATGATTCAACTTCAAGATCCGGAGTCTGAACAACCGGAAAAGCCAGCCCGGGTGCGCTTCGAGCCGCTGCGGGGAGATTTGCCGCCGGAACTGCAATAGGCGATTTGACTTTTACATTTACTTTTATTAGCGTGTGTGTTACAAAATAGAACATCTTAAGATTAATTAACGACTATGGCAGAAAAGTTTGAGCGAACTAAGCCGCACGTCAACGTAGGCACCATTGGGCACGTTGATCATGGCAAAACAACATTGACGGCAGCAATTCTGCACGTCATGAATATGAAGGGAGGCGCCAAGAAGGTGCTGACCGTGGACGAGATTGACAACGCTCCCGAGGAGAAGG
>CAYSWF010000060.1:0-1553 GCA_964434765.1 uncultured Candidatus Saccharibacteria bacterium | reverse complement strand
GCATCAGGAATACGAGTCAGACAAGCGCCATTACGCGCATGTCGACTGTCCGGGACACGCGGATTATATAAAGAATATGATCACGGGGGCAGCTCAAATGGACGGGGCTATTTTGGTCGTGTCGGCCGCGGATGGCCCTATGCCCCAGACCAGAGAACACATTTTGCTGGCACGGCAGGTGGGGGTGCCTAATATCGTGGTCTTTCTTAATAAGGTGGATCAAGTGGATGATACTGAACTGGTTGATTTGGTGGAGGAAGAGGTTAAGGAGCTTTTGACTAAGTATGAGTACGATGCTGATAAGACTCCGATTATACGCGGTTCTGCTCTTAAAGCGCTGGAGACTAAGAGTCTGGACGATGAGGCGGCTAAGCAAATTGAGGAGTTAGTGGAGGCGCTGGATACGTCTATTCCGGAGCCGGTGCGGGATGTGGACAAGCCGCTTTTGATGCCGATTGAGGACGTGTTTTCAATTGAAGGGCGCGGCACTGTCGTGACGGGTAGAATAGAACGGGGCAAGATTGGCCTGAATAAGGAAGTGGAAGTGGTGGGCTTAAGAAGCACGCAGAAGACGGTGGTCACGGGTATTGAAATGTTCAATAAACAGTTGGATGAAGGTCAAGCCGGTGACAACGCTGGGCTGTTACTGCGGGGGCTTAAGAAAGAGGATGTCGAGCGGGGTCAGGTGGTAGCGGCACCAGGCAGCATCACGCCTCATACTAGATTTGAAGGCGAAGTGTATGTGTTGACAAAAGATGAAGGTGGTCGTCACACGCCTTTCTTCAAGGGGTATAAGCCGCAATTCTATATTAGAACAACCGATGTAACTGGCGCGGTGGAGTTGCCGGAAGGTACGGAGATGGTAATGCCTGGCGACACGGTGAGTATTAAGGTGGAGTTAGGGGCGCCGGTGGCTATGGAAGAAGGCATGCGGTTTGCTTTACGGGAGGGCGGCAAGACGGTCGGAGCTGGTGTGGCGACGAAGATCATAGAGTAACTAGTAATTAGTAACTGCTAACTAGTAATTAGTGTGGCCAAGGAGAAAGCGAAGGCGAAGGACACGGTAGGGGAAGAAGTGCCGGCAGTGCCGAGGATTCGGATAAAACTTAAAGCGTATGATCATAAACTGATTGACCAGTCGGCGGGACAGATTGTGGAAGCGGTGGAGCGGGACGGGGCTAAGATTGCGGGGCCTGTTCCGTTGCCGGTAAGCAAGAAGAAATACACGGTTAACCGCTCGACTTTCGTGCACAAAAATTCACGTGACCAGTACGAGATTCGTATTCATAAACGTCTGATTGATATTGTGGAGTCCACGCCGCGCACGGTGGACACGCTGATGAGTTTAAATTTGCCAGCGGGCGTAGATGTGTCAATGAAAACTGGCTAACCAGGGAGTGAAGCGGGGGTCTTGCTATTTAGAGAAAAATACTATATCTTGCTTATAACCTACACTGCGTTGGTGTGAGGGGTTTTATTTTTTATGACGTATGCCGGCCTTACTTAACCGGCCGCTGGTTATTAAGCTATGAAAGCTCTGCTTGGTCGAAAAA
>CAYSWF010000059.1:5320-5873 GCA_964434765.1 uncultured Candidatus Saccharibacteria bacterium | reverse complement strand
GCACTTTGGCACCCAGCAAGCCCAAAACTGAAAATATGGCGGCTCGGCTGGCCTTACTGGCCGAGCTTCCTTCGTAGGTGGCGCCTAAAAAGGAACCTAATAGCATACCTATTAAAAGACCAACTGGACCGCCGGAAATAAACCCAAGCAACGCCCCGACGATCAGGCCAGTCATAGCAAACTTTCCTCCGCCGGCCGCTCGCACGCCAACAACCGCGCCAAGGTATTCAATCAGCCAGGCCACTGCTGCCACTACACCAAAAGCCATGACCGTTGTTATGTTAATGTTGACGAAATCAGTCACCAACGCGTACACCAAAACACCTGAAAAGACTAACACCACACCCGGCAGCATTGGTATAAACACGCCAATTAAACCCAAACCAAATAGTAAAAGGACTATAATCCAGAGCAATAGGAGTGACATACAGGCTGTGTTGGTTATCGGTCAGACCGCGGGTCCTGTCGCGGCGGGAGCCCTCCGGACCCTGTGGTCACATTCGCCCTGGCGGGCTCGATGTTCCTCGGGTCCGGTATCCCGACGCGCCACCCG
>CAYSWF010000059.1:0-5310 GCA_964434765.1 uncultured Candidatus Saccharibacteria bacterium | reverse complement strand
CTAAAGCGCTTAATGCTCCTCGGGGTGAGCCTCCCCGCCGCGCCACCCGCGGCTTAGTGTTTTAAAAGCTAGATTAATTAGCATAGGGGATGCGACGTATAAAACCTATTAATAATGAATCAATAATAGAGTAACATATTTTACAAGGGGTTGGCGGAGTAAAAAAAGAGCCGCTCTAGGCGTCGGCTCAAAGGTTCTTGATGGTTGTTCTTAGGGCTGGTGCTAAGCCTGCGGCACGGACGGTGTTTTCGATGGTGCGCAACTGCTCGGCGGCAAACTGTTTTTCGGCAGGAGAAAGTTTGATTTGTTCAAGGAGCTGGCAGAGGAGTGAAAATCGGCCGACGTGCCCGAGGCGGGAAAAACCATCTTTCTTGCTCATGTTGCGACCGTGGTCGCATATCAAGCGAACGAGGGCGCGCGGCAGGGGTTGTCGGCCGTGCGGTTGAGTGAGTTGCTCAAGTGTTTGCGTAGCGACGTTGGCAAGATCGGGGAGCGCCTGGCACCGCACGAGTGAGGCTCGGACATTGAGGATTTGGTCGAGTGGTATCTCGATGGCACTGATCAGCTCGCACAGGGCGTGGGCGCAGACGAGCTGTTCGATGAACTCGAACCTGTCTTTTGTTTTGAGTCCCTGGCGGCGGTACTGTTCAAGTAGTGCCAGTACTCGCGGCAGGGCATGGTACCGGCGGCGGCCGCTCTTAGCTTGTCGGCTCATAAAATAGGCTCTATCAAGAGGATTGTTGGGAAAGGTACTGATTACACGATGAGTAGTTTATACACCCATGTGCTATATTTGGGAATAGTATGGTTAGAAATGTGAAAAAAATTAAAACTCTTACTCTGGCGTACTTCGCGAAAAATCTTTCCGTTGTTATCGGCTTGGTTTTGATCTGGCGGGGGATTTGGTATGTTTTGGATGCGCTGGACGCGTGGTTTTTCGCCGGCCGTCACGGGTGGACCGCGGTGGGCGGAATTATTCTCGGTTTGATTATTTTGTACCTTCCGGACAAAGATTTAAAGGAAATAGAGAAACTCTAGATTACCCTGCCTGTTTGCAGGAGGAAGAATCGGTTTAAAAAGAGTAAAAAATCCCCACTAGGTGTGGGGGTGTGAAAAGAGCGGTTATGTGGGGCTGGGGCGTTGAGGGGCGAGCTCGTATTGTTTTTGTTGCTTGCGGGCAAGTGTTTTCTCTTGCTTGAGCTGGCGTTGCCCCTCCTTTTTCTTGGCTGCTACGGCCCGACATACTTTTCTTAGAGCCTCTACCACCGCGGCAACGCTGTTTATACCAAAGCCTGGAATAGCGAGGAGGTCTTGCGCGGTGACGCCGCGGAGATCGCTGAACGTTATAATCCCCCCTTCTTTCTCCAGAGCGTCGGCTGCTCGGGCGGATATAAGGTCAGCCAGGCAAGTGTCGAACGCGAGGTCAGGTTCGGTAGGGCGGACGGCGGCTAGCCGCAGTGCTTTTTTAAGTATGCCGGCCCATTCTGGCTCGCAGTCTTGAGAAAAATTGGAGGCTAAAGCGCGTAAGAAGGGCACCACAGCTTGATTGGCCAAAACAGTTCGGACTTGTTCGGCGCAGTCAATGATGACTGCCTCATTGCCAAAGCCTTCTCGATTGCCACCGGCTATAGCCATAGCTTTAGCTTCTGCGAAAGCTAGGTTTACCATCTTTCTTATACTGGTGACTGGTCTTTGGTTGGGTAGGCCATATCTGACATTCAAGTAAGCCTGGCAAAATGGCCAAAAGTTATATTCGGGAAGGACTGGCGCAATCGTGGTTCGGAGTACCTGGTCGATGACGGGGCCAATGGTAAAGGGCCAATGTTCGTAGGCTCGTTGTCGTTGCAGTTCACAGTACTTACGCCACAGATGTGTACACAGTTCGCCCTTGTTTTGTAACAGGTGGGTGTCAGGGAGTGTAGCGGACGAGGCATCGGCAAAAGAGTCGTTGAGGGGCATGACCAGCGGACAAAGTTGCCGGAAGTCGTGTTTACCTAGTGCGTGTTCGAGGAGCAGCAGATAGCCCAAACCGGGGTAGCGTCTGGTAACGGGCCTTTGGCCTTGGTGGGTGAGGATTCTATACAGACTGCATCTGGCGACAAGCGTCTCGAATTTTTTCCAACCGGGGGTGGTGGTAATGAGGGCGGACAGCGCGGCGGCGCGCAGGGCGCGCGTTTTTTTGGTAGTCATGACTAGGCCTCTTGTTTCCGGCGAATTGGTTAAGGAACGAGCCGATTTGGAGTAAACCGGTCTTTTTAATTATTGAGCGGACGGGGTATTAGATGCAACAATAAAGGAATGAGGATTGCCATTGACGCGCGAGCCTACAGCTGGGCCGGAGTAGGGAGATACACGCGTAATTTGTTGAAGCAGCTGGCTAACCTACCCAGTGAGCATGAGTTTGTGGTGTTGGCCGGTGAGCGGGACAGGACGCGGTTGCGGGAGGATATCGGCGGTAAAGGGTCAGATCGCTTTAAGGTTATGGCGGTGGATGCTTCATACTACTCCTGGCGAGAGCAAACGAGATTGCCTCTTCAGCTGATGCGGGTGGAAGCGGACCTTTTTCATTTTACTCATTTCAATGTGCCGTTGTTTTTTAACCGGCCGTACGTGGTGACCATTCATGACGTGACGCGCTTTGTTTTTCCGGGCCAGACACAACAGGGTTTGTTTAAACAACTAGCCTACGAGCGGGTTTTTAAGCACGCGGTGGAGAGGGCGCGAGGCGTTATGTGTGTGTCGGAGACGACACGGCAGGATTTGATGAGCTTGCCCTTGAGGCTGCCGAGTATAACGCGGACTATTTACGAGGGAGTGGACAGGGATTTTGTGGTGGTGGCCAGCGATGAGGCTGGCCGGCAAGTCTGCAAGCTGCTGGCGACAGCGGATCCTTATCTGCTCTACGTGGGGGTGTGGATGAACCACAAGAACTTGCCGCGGTTGCTTAGAGCCTTTACGCGGTTAAGGGAACGGCATCCTCGTCTTAAGCTGGCGCTTACGGGTAAGCCGAAACCAGGGTATGTTGATGTGCCGCAGATGGCGCGAGAGTTGGGCTTGGGCCGTGACAGCGTGGTTTACCTCGGCTTTGTGCCGCGCCGGCTCTTGCCCGCGCTGTACGCAGGGGCCTCTTGCCTAGTATTGCCGAGCTTGTACGAGGGGTTTGGCTTGCCGGCGCTGGAGGCGGCCTCCAGCGGCACGCCGGTGGTGGCCTCCAATGTGTCAAGCTTGCCGGAAATTATGGGGGAGGCGGCGGAGTTTGTGAATCCGGAATACGAAATGGGGATGGCGGCCGGCCTGGAGCGGGTGTTGTCTGATGCGGCGCGTCGGGAACAGCTTATGGCCGAGGGCAGGCGGAGAGCACGGCGGTTTAGTTGGGAGAAGTGCGCTCTTGAGACATTGAGTGTGTATGCGGAAGCGGGGTAAACTAAAGGGGTGTTAGATATAATTCCGTCAGGATCTCATAAGGATAAAAAACAAGCGACTCAGGGGAAGGCGAAGCCTAATGTTGTTGAGTTGACGTGGAAATTGCCGGTGCGACTGCGACGCTCGGTCAATGATGAGTTTAAGCGTCGAGCGGTTGTGACTAGAAGGCCGGCGAAATGGCAGCGTCAGATGGGGGTGGAGCATCACACTGGTGATGTGTATAGAAACTCGCGGCCGGAAATACGCTTACCTGAACCTCCTTACGCGGGGCGGTTTGCCAAGGCTGGCCCGGGGGGGCGGGGGCTGCCGCGGACAAGACGAGGGGCAAGGCCGGCGGCGGCGCAGAGTAGGGGGTTGACAGGGGGTGGCGAGCGTGATGCTCCTTATCAGTTTCATGAGGGAGGGAGTAGAAAAGTCGAGAAAATTGTTTTACCGCCGGGCAGATTGAGTCGGCGGGGGCGAGTGAAGTCGTACGCGTCATTTTGGAAGATGCTTAAGCTGCGGCGGTTTGGGTTTAATGTGGCGGTGCTGCTGGCAGGTTGCTTGCTTCTGTATAGCTTGTTCTGGAATTTGCGGGGCGTGGGGCAAAGTCTAGCGCGGCTGAACTCTGTGCGCGAGCAGGCTAACCAAGCTTTAGAGCGGGTTCTAACTGCTTCTGGGGCGCTGGCCGAGACGGACTTTGTCGGCAGTGAGCGGGGCTTTGCTGACGCGGAAGAGCTATTAACTGAAGCCCAATTGGAAATGGACCGCTCGCTTAATTCTTCGCGGGCCATTCTGCGCTATCTCGATGTGACCGGGACGGTGCGCTCTGGCCAGGAACTTTTGGTGGCGGGTGAAGAGCTGGCGCGAGCAGGGCAGCATGTGTCGCGGGGGCTGGCGCCGCTATTAAGCAGGAGTGAGGGACAGCTGGCGTTGGTCGAGGTGGTGGGGGCTACTCAAGAGGAGTTCGCGCAGGCGGTTACTGCTCTCGAGAGGGCGCAACAGGCCTTAGCGCGTGTGGACAGTCCGTTCCTGCCTCAAAATATTACTGACCAAGTTGAGTCGTTGGAAAAAAGCGTGCCGCAAATTAAGCAGGCACTGACGGCTTTTTTGGATCAGAGCGGAGTTCTCCTGACGGTATTGGGGGCCGAGCGCGAGAGAGAATATTTGTTGCTATTTCAGAATAACCATGAGCTGCGTCCCACTGGCGGGTTTATTGGCAGCATTGCCTTAGTGAACGTGGATCGCGGGGCGGTGGAGAAAGTGGCTGTGCAGAGCGTGTATGACGGCGATGGCCAGATGCGTGATTTTATTGCGCCGCCGGATCCGTTGCTGCTAGTTACTAATCGTTGGTATTTGCGGGATGCTAACTGGTTTGTTGACTGGCCGGTCAGCGCCGGCAAGGCGGCGGAATTTTTTGAGAAAGAGGGGGGGCCGACAGTGGACGGGGTAATGGCCATGACACCGGAAGTGGCGCGGGAATTTTTAGGTATAGTGGGATCCATAGACATGCCGCAATACGGGGTGACGGTGACAGTGGATAATTTTTGGGAAATTGTTCAGAGAGAGGTGACTTATGAGTATGACAAGGAAAAAAATAAGCCGAAACAGTTTCTGGCTGATCTTACGCCGGTGTTATTAGAGCGGCTGATGAAAGTGCCGGCTGAACAGTCGCTGGAGGTTATCCGGGCGTTGACGAATATGCTGCAGCGTAAGGATTTACTGCTTTATTTCCGCGATGAAGAGGTGCAAGAGCGTCTGGCCGCGGCGGGGTGGTCAGGGGAGGTGCCGCGCGATAAGCCGGGTCTGCTACTGGTGAATAACGCTAATATCGGGGGGCATAAGAGTGATCAGTTTATAGAACAGGAAATTGATTATCGTCTGTCAGTACAAGAAAATGGCGACGTT
>CAYSWF010000058.1:3443-5876 GCA_964434765.1 uncultured Candidatus Saccharibacteria bacterium | reverse complement strand
CGGCTACGTTAAGTGAACGCACGGCTGTCTCACGAGCGCTCCCAATGCCTCGCACATACACCGCTGCCTCTTGCAGTCCGTATGGTTTTATACGCTCCAGTACATCAAACACTGCTTTTTGTGCCGCAAACGGCGTGGCTTTGCGTGTGCCGCCAAAACCCACTCGGCCCGCGCTGCTTGTTGCCAAAACATTACCATCTTCGTCAGTCACCGCAATAATCGTGTTGTTATATGTGGATTGAATAAACACCTTACCCCGCCGCACCTTTCTCTGTTGTTCCTTTTTTGCCATAGCCTTAGGTCTTATCCGCCGCTGCTCTCCGGCCGCTACCGGCCGTACGCCGCACATTACCACGCACCGTGCGTGAGTTAGTACGCGTCCTCTGCCCCCGCACCGGCAAGTTGCGCGCATGCCGCATACCTCGATAAGAGCCAATATCTTTGTGGTGTTTAATATTCTGCATAATCTCGCGTCGCAAATCACCTTCCACGCTGACATGCTGCTCAATATAGTCGCGCAGCAAACGCTCTTCCTCTCCTGTTAGTTGAGCAGCTTTAACATCCTCGGATATTTTTAGTTCTTTAAGAATCTGCGCCGCTCGCCGTCGCCCAATGCCGTAAATACTAGTCAGCGCAATAACTGCTCGCTTCTTATCTGGTAAATTGACCCCACTGATTCTTATTGGGCTCATTGCTGTCGTTGCTTATGTTTCGGATTATCACAAATAACGCGCAACCTTCCCTTGCGGCGCACTAATGCGCACTTGGCGCACATTTTTTTTACTGATGATCGAACTTTCATATGTTATGCTGCTATGACTCAAGCCGTAAGATAATGCGGCCCCGGGCCAGGTCATAAGGAGAAAGAGCTACTCTTACCCGATCTCCAGGAAGGATATGTATTCGGTGTACTCTCATGCGTCCGCTCAAGTGAGCCATAATTTCCTGCCCGCTGTCCAGCCGCACTCTAAACTGCGCATTCGGAAAATTCTCGGTTACTTCTCCTTCTACCTCAACCGTATCTTTTGTCGACAAAGATATTTTATGTCTTAAAAAATAAAATGCTCCGTCCGCAGCCAGAGCATGTAAAAACCCCCCTTCGGCCTTTTACATTCCCAAGTGCATGCGTAACAGATTAGGCCACTGTAACGCATACATTCCTATCCTGTCAAATCCGCCCCCCTATGGCTGTTTTTCTGGTTCTAGCTCCAGCGAAATTCGCTGTTCAATTCGCGGCACAGAGCGCACCCAAAAAGGCCACAGTTCTATAGAGGCGCTTCGCACTCCGGACAAACCCTCCAAATACTCTGTTGCTTCCTCAACGGAACGCCCCGCCAACTTATCGCGCAGCGTGTCCAGAGATAAGCTCGGAATAGTTGTATGTGTCACTCTTACTGCCAGCTTCAACTGGCCTTTATCCCAATCAATATTACTAACTGACTTAGTATAGGCTATCGGACCGGGGAACAACATATAGTCATCATCCAGGCGTTCTTCCAGCGTTGCCTTGAGATGCTCTTCTAAAACTTCTTGCTCAAACCCCATTACTCGCACCGCAATTTGAGCCTTATAACCAAGTTCCGGCGTTTTATCTCCCACCGCCGCTTCGGCGTCGAACGAAACAACCTCACCAGTCCAACTCTCTTCCAATATCACCCAGCCTTCCGGCAGCTCAACCCGTATCTCACTTTCGGCCTGCGCTCGCGCTTGTTCACCGGCGCTCCTCTTGGCTTGGTTCACGTCCTCTTCACCCACCACGGATATCTCCTCGCCTCTTCCCCCTGTCAACGCCTTTGTTGCTTCCGCATAAACCAATTGTTGAGAAGCCTCGTTCAGCGCTGCGAAATCAAGGCGTTGCGGCTCGATATTGGAATTCTCCCCAGGCAAGTCTGCTTCCACTGGCACGCTCACGCGAGAGTTAGGCGGCACGATAGCGTGCTTTTGCATGTAGAACAGTTGACCGTCAGCAGTTATTAGGCGTGACCTCTCCAGTAGTCGTTGTACTTCAGTGGTACGGTTAACAATGTCGACCGTGCCCGTCGCCTTCTCACCCACCATTTCGATATTCTGCACTGGCCTGGAGCCTGTCACAGTCACTTCACGCCAAAAAGCCTTGCCTGGCACCACCGTATCATCCGTCTCACCAGCCGTGCCAATAATCAGCTGCTCGTCAACTAGCAGAGGAGCTGTTCTCAAGCGCAGCACCGCGGTCGCTGTTGGTAGAAAGATAGCGCTTGCCATAATACCCGCTGCCACCACTAACCCAAAGAAGATCAACAGCATGCGTCTCTCTTGCCTGCCCACTCGCACTTTACCCGCTTTCTTAAAAGATTTCTTCAAAAATAAAGGACGCCTTTTTTCGTGCTGATGATCAACATCACTGTGTATCTGTGGTGTCTCACCCGGCACTGGTATTTTAGCCACTGGCACTTT
>CAYSWF010000058.1:0-3433 GCA_964434765.1 uncultured Candidatus Saccharibacteria bacterium | reverse complement strand
GTGGCAGCCCCGCCTTCTCTTTTATTTCCTGGCTTACCTCGTACAACTCCCTCTCCTGGTGCTCATCATAGCCCTCTGGGGGCTCCTCCGCCTCTTTATGGCCCGTAGGCTGCATCGGTCTAATATCACGCATATCTCTTTGATTATAAACCTAAGGCCGGTAACAGCAAACAGCCTCTTATGCCATTAGCTGTGCTTTTATTCTTCTTATTCCGGCGCTGCTTGATTCCTCTTTAATAATCTTAAATACCCCCAATTCTCCCGTTCTTTCCACGTGGGGACCGCCACAAATCTCTGTTGAGTAGTTACCTATCGTATACACACTCACGCGCTCTCCATATTTATGTTTAAACAAACCCAACGCGCCCTTTTTTTTGGCCTCCTCCACCGTCATCTCTTCTCGTTTAACGGGCAAGTCCGCCTTTATTTTTTCATTCACTAGCCTGGCCACTTGCCTGATTTCCTCGCTCGTCATTTTCTTCGGATGTGAGAAGTCAAATCGCAGTCGCTCCGCTGTTATATTACTGCCCCGTTGTAACACATGATCGCCCAACGTCTCGCGCAAAGCCTTGTGCAGTAAGTGGGTAGCCGTATGATATTTTACCGATTTGTCCGACCAATCGGCTAGACCACCCTTGAATTTCTTCTGCGCCCCCTCGCGGGACATTTGTTGGTGCTTCTTGGACGCCTCTTCAAATTCCCGGTTAAATTTGTCGGCCAGAACTATGCCTTTTTCTCTGGCGAATTCTTTAGTCATTTCCACTGGAATTCCATATGACTCATAAATTTGGAAAGCCTCCTGGCCGGTGATACCTGCCCCGGCCACCAAAACACTAAGCCGCTTTAGGCCCTGGCTTAGAGTGGCTTCAAACTTTCTCACTTCTGCGCACATAGCCTCCTTGGCTCCCGATATTTTCTTTTTCATCAGTGGATAAACCTGACTGTATTGCTTAACCACCAAATCCATGCCATTTAACATTAGTCCATTGTAGTTTTGTACACCCAGTGTCTTTGCTATCATTACTGCTCGCCGAATCAGGCGGCGCAGAACATATCCCTGCTCGGTCTTGCTTGGCACAACCGAATTTTCATCCGTCATCACAAACGTGGCTGCTTTTATGTGATCAGCAACTAGGCGGTGCCTTTTTTCTGTCGGGTCGGGATTTTGTATGTAACCGCCGTCGGCAATAAAATCCATCAGTGGCTTGTACGTATCAATCTCATAAATTGATGCTAAGCCATTCAGTGCCATCACCGTCCGCTCCAACCCCATGCCCGTGTCAACATTCTGTTGCGCTAAACGCTCCAGCTTTCCTGCCTCGGTTCGGTTGTATTCCATAAACACGTCATTCCAAATTTCCACCCATTTATCATCCAGTGGATCAAATTTTTTCGGAGGATTATCATTCCCAGTCCAATAGAACATTTCCGTGTCCGGCCCTTGCGGGCCCGCCGGGCTTTGCCTCGCTGACCTGTCCCCCGTAGCCTTGGCGGAGGGGGAAGCCTTGGCGTAGGCGGGCCACCAGTTTTCCTGCTCATCCAAAAAAGCAACTCTCTCTTTAGGCGCACCAACTTTCTGCCATAACTTTGCTGACTCGTCGTCACGCGGGGCGTCCTCGCCCCCCGCAAAAACACTTACGGCTAAATAATCCGGGCTAATACCCAGCCACTTTTTATCAGTCAAAAATTCCCAACTCCACTCAATAGCCTCTTTCTTAAAATAATCCCCCAGCGACCAATTGCCCAGCATCTCAAATACCGTGGCGTGGGTGGCGTCGCCCACCTCATCAATATCAGTTGTGCGCAGGCATTTCTGCGCGTCCGTCAGGCGCGGCCCTTGGGGGTGCGGCTGTCCTTTCAAGTACGGCACCAGCGGGTGCATGCCCGCCGTGGTAAACAGCACCGACGGGTCATTCTCCGGCACCAAGGGAGCGCTGGCAATTCGCGCGTGCCCCTTACTCTCAAAAAATTTCTGATACTTCTCCCGCAGTTCGTGGCTGGAAATCATCTGCTAGAAGTACTTCCGCTCTTTTGAGTCCTTAATCAGGTCAAAAACTTCCTCGGCCGTGTTCACAATTGTGTACAGGTCTTCTTCTCCAGCTTTGATCGTGTTGAACTCCTCTAGTAGCATTTCTCTAATCCACTTGTCGAGCGGCGACCAAAAATCGGCGCCCACGCACACAATCGGCACCCGCTCCATCTTTTCCGTTTGCACCAAGGTGACCATTTCAAAAAACTCGTCTAGCGTGCCAAAACCACCCGGGAAAAACACATAGGCTTGAGCCGAGGCCGATAGCATCACCTTGCGCGTAAAGAAATAATGAAAGCCGATTCCCTTTTTCACGTATGGATTGCGCCGTTGCTCCGTAGGCAACTCGACGTCTAGACCAATGGATTCGCCTTCTGCCTCGTAGGCGCCGCGGTTGGCGGCTTCCATGATGCCGCTCCCCCCCCCGGTTACGACCGTAAAGTCCGCTTTACCCAAGAGCCGCCCTAACTTTTGGGCCTCCTCATACCAAGGCGAGTTTTCGTTGAACCTGGCTGATCCCAAAATAGTCACCTCTCGCCGCAACGGATAAAGAAACTCAAAACCTTCCACGAACTCCGCCATGATGCGGAAAATACGCCAGTTGATATTTTCTGAAAAATCAAATGGCTGATCAAGGCAAATTTTCTCATTGTCTCGCGTTGAATCTTTCATACACCAAATATATCACACTTCTACGGTATAGGCGGCGGCTTTGGCCCCTCGAGCCTTGGTGCCGCTAATTTACTCTTCTCACTTCTTAATTCCGCCCGGACTTTAGCAAAACACTCCTTACAATAAACTGGCTTCCCCGGCGCTGGTTTGAATGGCACATCTGCTTCCTTACCACAACGCCCGCACGTTATTTTCTCACCCGGGGGCCGTGTCGTTTTTCCTTGAGATAATAATGCGGACAAATCAGTAATCTCGCCTCTCCCGCTCTCCTTAATTTGTTGTACGTCTTCCAGCTCCGCTTCCGCCACCTGAACTGGTGGCAGCTCATCTAATAGGGGCGGGCGTCTGCCTGCCCGATGAACTCTCTCGGCCTGGCGGCCCTCTTCCACGCCGGTAGCAGTAAACACCACTCCACTCCAGCGAGCA
This sequence comes from uncultured Candidatus Saccharibacteria bacterium, assembly GCA_964434765.1. Classification (GTDB taxonomy): domain Bacteria; phylum Patescibacteriota; class Andersenbacteria; order UBA10190; family UBA10190; genus CAYSWF01. Next base: position 306 of record CAYSWF010000058.1, on the reverse strand, counting down.
ATTTTATCCTCCACAATTTCTCGCCTATGGCCGTATCGCTCCCGCGATACCTGAATGACCGTATCCCGTTTACCAAACGATTTCCCTGACGGCGGGATAGTCTGCATGCTAAAAGGCTTGCTGGTAATGCCATTAATCATCAACTTAATGTAAGCGTTGTACTTATCCAAGTTGACTAGATCAGTCTCGGTAAAGGTAGGCGCGTACTCCTTTTCTAAAAATTCCGCATCAGCTGCTCCCACCCGAAATGTGACAATAGTGCCCGCGTTACCAAACACAGCATCCCGCACCGGTTCCTCCATTTGA
>CAYSWF010000057.1:0-5910 GCA_964434765.1 uncultured Candidatus Saccharibacteria bacterium | reverse complement strand
AGCCAGCGGCGCTGTAAGGTCTACCACAGCCACACCGGCCTTATCGTAGTAGTGAGATACCTTGCCAATTTCTTTTGCCATAGCATTAACTTACGTCTGGCGCCTATCTGCGTCAAGAGCGGTTTTTATCGTAGTGTTCCCGACAATACACCGGTCGGTCACCCGTCGGCTCAAACGGCACCTGGGTCGCCTTTCCGCATTCAGCGCAGGTTGCATCGTACATACGACGCTCACCACCACCACCGCCATAGCCGCCACGATTATTTCGATGCTTTTGGAAGCAGTTCCGACAATACACCGGTCGGTCACCCGTCGGCTCAAACGGCACTTGGGCGTTCTGCCCGCAATCGGAGCACGTCACATCAAACATGGGACGTCCTCCTGTTGATTCTTCAGCCATAAATTATATATGTCACCGCCTTTCGCTAACCCCGCATCCGCAGGGCGATAAGTATCGAGGTTGCCGCACACTCTTTACCGACGCTCGACCTTATCACATCACGTTGACGGTCTACTTTACGTCTGCTCCGAGGAACGCTTCCCTCAAGTACAGAGAATCTCACACCTTCACCCTTTCTGTCAAGGCCGGCTGGCGCAATCGCCTTTCTTTGGCTATCGTTAGCGTATATGAATGTTAGACCAGAGATACAGAACCTCCTTCTCCACTTTAACAAGCAACTAACAGAGGTGCCGCCTACCGCGGACCTCATTGAAGTTTCCCCAGCCACCAAGCGCATCGCCTTTGCCTACGAGCGCTTTCGCAATACTTTAGAACCGGATGAAGAGGAAATACTTCGTCGCCGCGCTATCCTGCGCATTCTCGAACGTCGCCTCTTTGAAGACCGCCCTCCCACCACCATAGCTATCACGCTGTTACAGGAACTTATCCGCGGTAACTACATCACGCCACCTTTGCGCTCCTTCGCCGTTAATGTCGGCCGCTATCTTAAGAAAGCTAAACAACTGCATTCGGGACTTGAACCCAAATACCAAGACTGGTTATTAGAGCTTGTAGCCGTGGCTATAGATCACCAGCTATTTCCCTCCCATCGTCAGGAAGCTCTCGTTCACCTGATGTATCACGATATCTTCCGCCGCGTTGTCTGGGTCAGCGACTTCGTGGCCGAACAGGATCGGCCCACGCAACTCTACCTGACTTGCCACCGCGCCTTATTCGCCGCCGATAAAAATGAACTTGCTTACCACTACTTTGTTCATCAGTTTCCGACCTGGACCAAAGATGAAATGTCAATCGAAGAAATAGACATTTTACTAAAAGAGTTACCCGCTTTCCATAATCATATTGAACAGGTCTTAAACCACCCTGCCACCGACCGTCTCACCCGGCTGTTGCGTCCTGCTTCGGTACCGTATCTTATCTTGCGCGACGTCTTGTCTGCTCGACAAGATACCGCTATCTCTTCCGACCAGGCTTTTGAAGCAGCCGGGCGGGAAGCCTTTGATCACAGAGTCCAGCACACCAGAATCCGCATGAGCCGGCGCGCTTGGCACAGTATTTTATTCCTTTTTCTTACCAAAACATTATTAGCCCTTTTTGTTGAAGTTCCTTACGAGCGCTACCTTCTCGGCGAAGTCCATTACTTGGCCCTGGGTTCCAATATTGCTTTTCATCCTCTTCTTCTCTTTATTCTAGCCACCACCGTTCGTCTGCCCGGGCACGCCAACAGCGATGCCACTCTTGAACAGCTCAAGAGAATTGTCACCGGGGAGGGGGAGCTGCCCAACATAGCTATCACCGCTCCGCGCCATTATGGCACTGCCACCTGGTCAGCCTTTGCCATCATCTATGCAATTTTGTTCCTGGTCATCTTCTGGGGTTTGTTTACTATCCTCGATCGGCTTGATTTCTCACTGCTGGCCATGTTCTTTTTTGTCATTTTCCTTGGCCTCGTTAGTTTTTTGGCTACCCGTATTCGCCGTTCCGCCGACGACATCAGAATAATTCCCCAGCGCGAAGGCGCCCTGTCCGCCGTCTTGAGCTTCCTAGCCCTGCCCGTCCTTGAATTCGGTCGCTGGTTAGCCCAAAACATTCGCCAGCTCAATGTTCTACTCTTTCTCATGGACCGGGTGCTGGAAGCTCCTTTCAAACTGCTCATAGACATCGCTGAAGAGTGGTTCGACTTTGTCCGCGACCGCCGCGAGGAAATCATAAAGTAGCTCGCGACCAGCATGCTCACTGAATTTATTTGGCTAGTTTCCGGCCTAGCCGTGGGTGCATCTTTCGCCTGGTTTATGTCTCGCTCCCAGCAGAATCTTAACCAAACCTTCTCGGACCGCCTTAATCGCCTTACTGACCAGCTTGACCGCCGGCTCCAGGAGAACGTGCGAGCCACGAATGAGTCAAAGTCATTTCTGGCCGAGCGGGTTAGCAGCGCCGAGCGGACCGTCCGGGAAGTAAGCAGCGGCTTAGGCAAGCTGGAACACGCCACTACCATGCTGCAAAAAACCAGCAATGAAATCGCTTCTTTTCAAACCATGTTAAAAAACCCCAAGATACGCGGCAGTCTTGGTGAAGTCTTGTTAGGCAACCTCTTAGCCGAAGTCCTGCCTCACGATCGCTACCAAATCCAATACACCTTTCCCCGCGGGGATGTTGCCGACGCCATTATTAATTTACAGGACGGTCAAATTGTAGCCATCGATGCTAAGTTTCCCTTGGCCAACTTTGAGGCTTACCGGCAAGAAAAAAACGACATCCGCCGCCAGCAGCTGCGCCAATATTTTTTACGCGATGTTAAGAAACACATTACTGATATTGCCAAAAAATATATCAGTCCTGAACACAAAACTCTAGATTTTGCCTTCATGTACATTCCCTTTGAAGGAATCTACTACGAGACGATGATACATGACCAGACCGGCGTTAACTTATGGGAAGTTTGCCAGCACAACAAAGTTATTCCCACCTCGCCCAACAGCTTCCTGGCCTATTTACAGACTGTTTTAATAGGTTTGCGCGGCCTGAAAATTGAGCAGCAGGCCATGGAAATAATGCGGCACTTAGGTCAACTGCGCCATGATTTCGGACAGTTCGCCGACGATTTTTCTACTGTTGGTACTCACCTCACCAACGCCAAAAACCGCTTTGACGCCTCCGCCCGCCGCCTCGACAAATTCTCCAACCGCCTTGACCAAATCGAAACTCCTCCCGACCAACCCCAGCTCAATCAGTAGCGCCGCATCACCGCTCGCACGATACCCTGGATGACCGGATTTTTAGCGTAGATCGGCCGCATTTTTTTATTAGCCGGCTGCAACCTGATACGCGTTCTTTCTCGATGATAGCGTTTTAAAGTGGCGTTCTCATTATTGAGTAGCGCCACCACCACCTCGCCATTGTTCGGATAGAAATTACGCTCCACAATCACAAAGTCGCCATCCAGGATGCCATCATCAATCATGGAGTCGCCTCGTACCTGCAACACATAACAATTAAGGTTTGGCAAAAGCTCCAGCGGCACCGCCATACTCTCTTGCTCTGCTATGGCCTCAATTGGCCTCCCCGCCGCTATAGTGCCCAGCAAGGGTAAAATAATACTGCGTATAAACACATTACCTTTTTCTGTCAGCTCAACGGAGCGCATCTGCCCGCCCCGCAGGGTTAGATATCCCTTCTCCTGCAGCGCCTGTACATGATTGTAGGCCGTGGCCGGCGACTTAATACCCATCGCTCTCATAACATCCCGATAACTTGGCGCATAATTATGCCGAGCCAAGAAACCACGAATAACATCTAGCGCCTCCCCCTGTTTTTTTGTCAGTTTGCTGTGTTGTTGCATATACATACGAACAATAGTATAACAAACAGAAAGCAGAATTTCCCCTAGTTTGTCCACAGGCCTTCACGCGGCGAAGTTAGGCTATCACCTGTTATAGTAAATCATATCAATGTTATGAAAACACCGTTCCTTAGTTTAGCCTTGGCTCTAACGTTAGTTATTCCGTCAGCTTTGGCCGCCGCAGCGCCACCGGCAGACAAGACGACACTTGATGAGCTCGAACAGAACCAAGAGCAACTAGCAACCAGAGAGCAGGAACTAGCCGAGCTGGACGAGAAAATTGCCACACTTAAAAGTAAGCAACGCACCGCCACCAATCAAGCCGAGCTGGCGGCCGAGCAGTTAGCCAGAGTGGCGCGTCAACTTCAAACAGCCGAGCTGCAGCTGGAGAGAACCTTACTTACGTTGTCCCTCAACCAAGAAGAGAGTAGAAAAACCGCTGCCCAGATACAATTACTGCGTGAACAAATTGATGTCAACCGTGAACAGCTGCGTAGTACAATTCGCTCCCTTTATCAACACGATCAAATATCACTCGTCGACCTAATTCTTAGCTCCGACAGCCTCGGTATCGTGCTTACCGAACAGCGTGCTTACCATGAACTGCAACAACGCACCGTAGAGCTTATCCAGCAACTGCGCGCCAGCGAACAACTACTCGGTGAGCACCAGGCGCAGCTACTTGAACGCCAGGAAGAACTGGATAATTTGAGGGGCCTCCAAGCTCGCCAACAAGGAGAGTTGGACAATCAACGCCAAGCCAAACAAAGATTTTTTAGCCTCAAACAAGAACAGCAAGCCGAGTATGAAAGCCTTGTTACGGAGGCTTTAACGGCTCGCCGCGAGATCGAACAGCAAATCTTTACTCTACAGAGCGTCGGCCTCCAGCTCTCTTTAAATGATGTTTTTTCTGCCGCTCGCTACGCCAGTGGTCTAACCGGCGTGCGGCCTGCTTTACTCTTAGCCATTATTAAAGTTGAAACAAATGTTGGGCAGTGGCTAGGCAGCGGCACTTTCCCCGATGACATGCACCCCGCCAGTCGTGATGCCTTTCTTAGACTCACCAGCAAGCTGGGCCTTAATCCCTACCAAACTCCCATCTCTCGTCGGCCTACGTCCTATCAAGGTTGGGGGGGAGCTATTGGACCGGGTCAGTTTATGCCTGATACCTGGGAAAGATTAGAGCCGCGCCTGGCCGGCCTTATAAGCAAACAACCTGATCCTTTTCAGCTGCCTGACTCCTTGGTGGCCATCGGACTCATGCTGGCAGATCGGGGCGCCGGGGAGCCCAGCCAGGAGTTTGAAGCAGTCGGTCGCTTCCTGGCCGGTCCCAACTGGCAATATCACGCCTGGTATAGTAACCGCGTACTGGCCGTTGCCGCGGAGTATGCTAAAGAAGGACTCTAAACAAAATCGCGTCCCGGCCTTTATTATAAGTGGCAGTCTGATACTAAATGCAGTGCTGTGGCTTCTTGTCTTACTCTTGTTCCCCCGCGATAGCTCTCCCGCCGTGCTCCACTACAACACTGACGTCGGCATTGACTTTATAGGCCCTAGCGCGCAAATTATTATGCTGCCAACAGCCGGCCTGCTTCTCCTAGTCGGCAATAGCCTGTTGGGAGCCGCATTGCAGCGAGCCGACAAGCGAGCTGCTTGGGTACTCTGGGGCAGCCTACCGGTATTACAGCTTATTCTCTTAGGCTCCTTTATTTTAGTTTGGCAGGCCAACGCATAATATGACTCACCAAAACAGTAATATTATCCATACAACTTTCGAGTTTAACTTGGCCCGCTTACAGTACCGGTTTCTCGAGATACTGCCGGGGCTGCTTTCCTGGACAACGTTGGTTAGTCTTGTGGCTTTGGCCTTTATTGTGCCTTTTTGGATTGCCGTATTTATAATTGCCTACGATGTGTACGTCCTAATCAGAGCTGTCTATATGTCAGTGCACCTCATATTCGCCTACACCCGTCTCCGTCGCATGCAGCACATTGACTGGCTCCAGCGTTGCCGCGGTGCCGCGACCTCCCTGCCTTGGAACAAAGTGCACCATGTCGTTATATTGCCCACCTACAACGAATCTCTAGCCGTGCTTAAAACTTCACTTGC
>CAYSWF010000056.1:511-5916 GCA_964434765.1 uncultured Candidatus Saccharibacteria bacterium | reverse complement strand
CGTGCCGATGCCGGTATGGGAGTGTGAAAGATGTGCGAAGCAGGTATGTGTAGGGAGCTTAAGGGAGCTTAAAGATTTGTCGGGGGTGAAGGGAATAAAAGATATGCATAGGCCTTATGTAGACGAGATAACGTGGGGCTGTTCGGATTGTAAGGGAGCTATGAAGCGGGTGCCGGAGGTACTGGATGTCTGGTTTGACTCGGGCAGTATGCCTTACGCTGTAAAGCAGGGTTTTCCGGCTGACTTTATTGTGGAGAGTGTGGAGCAAACCCGATTGTGGTTTTATGTGCTGCATGTACTGGCAGTGGCTTTGAAGGGCCAGCCGGCCTTCAAAAATGCTGTCGGTTCGGGGTTGATTTTTGCGGAGGATGGCCGGAAACTGTCGAAGAAATTGAAGAACTATCCAGAACCAGAGCCTACTATCGCTAAGTATGGAGCTGATACGTTGCGTTTGTACCTGCTGTCGAGTACCAGTTTGGGGGAGCCGTATCGGTTTTCGGAGAAAGAGCTTGGGCAATTGCAGCGAAGTGTGTACCTGACGCTGTGGAATGTGTACAGCTTTTTTGTCAGATATGCCAATACGCACGAATGGTCTTCGGGGCAGGAAAGAGAAGGCCGGAATATTCTGGACAGATGGGTTAGGGCCAGGCTAAAACAGTTGGAGATAGAGGTTTTTAGGGTTATGGGTGATTATCGGGTTGACCGGGCCGCTCGTGCTTTCATTCCTTTTATTGACGATTTGAGCAACTGGTACGTGAGGCGCAGTCGGCGGCGCTTTCAAAGGCCAAACAGTGATAAAGAGCGTGACGAGGCGTTTGGTACATTGTGTACAGTCTTGGTGCGTTTGGCTAAGCTGATGGCGCCGTTTATGCCGTATGTGAGCGAGGAAATATATCGCAATTTGGCGGGGGGAGACAGCGTACATCTGGAACAGTTGGAGGAGCCTAAAGAACTTTTGGAAGGCGAGCGGAAAGTGTTAGGTGAGATGGAACGAGCTCGAGCCATGGTAGTTGGCGGATTGGCATTGCGCGCTGGCGGGGGGATAAAAGTTAGGCAGCCGCTGCGAAAGCTTGAGTATGTATTAGTAGAAGGCGAGCAACCGTTAGGGGAAGATGAAGTTGAGATTGTGAAAGACGAAGTGAACGTAAAGGATGTGAAGCAGGTGACTAAGGTTGGTGATGGGAGGGAAGGGTATGTATGGCGTGAAGGAGGGATGGCCGTGGTGGGGTTGGATACTGAAATTACTCCCGAACTTAAACGTGAGGGTATAGCGCGAGAGATTATCCGGCACGGACAGGCATTGCGTCGAGAAGCAAACTATAAGCTGAATGAGCGTATTACTCTGATCTGGAGAACGGACGGGGTTAAGTTACGGGCAACCTTTGAGGAGCAGCGGGGGGTGATTACCGGGGCGCTGCAGGCCGATAAGGTGGTTGAGCAATCTGAAACCGAGGATGCGGGGAGTGACATTACCCTTGATGGTCAACCGGCGCATTTGGGCGTGGTTAAGTGCTAGGATATGGCGCGGCAGGAAAAACTACGGGCAGTGGTACTGGCGCGGCGTAGCGTGGGGGAGGCCGATCGACTAGTTACTATGTTGACCCGGGAACAAGGGTTACTCAAGGTGTTGGCTAAGGGGGTGCGCAAAATACCGTCAAGACGGGGGGGACACATGGAGCCGCTGACGCAGGTGGTGGCGCTTATATCGGGAAGTCCGGGGCGATATTGGTTGCGGGCGATAGAGACAGAGGAATATTTTTATAAATTGCATGATGATCACAGGGCGCTGGGGCGGGCGCGGCGATTAGCTCATATGGTGGTTGATTTGTTTGAGGAAGAAACGGCGTACCCGCGGCTATTTGACGCGTTGCGTCAGGCCTGTGAGGTGTTGCCTGAATTAACTTATCCAAAACAGTCGCTGCTGGAGGTGGCGACTATTATGTTGGCGTTGCGTGAGGGAGGCATAATGCCACGACTTGTTCGGTGTCAACGATGTGGGGCGCGGCGGTCGGAGGAGGCGGTAGTGCTTGATGCCAGCCAGGGGGGCTGGTTGTGCTTGACATGCCTGCCGGCCGGACAAGCAGAGTATCTGCCTCTGGCGCGAGCTCAAACCTCTCTTAACCCGCGTGTGTTCGCGGTTTTGCGTTACTTGGCGGCTTATCCTGAAAAAGCGCTCAAACTGTCTGTGGATGAAGAAGAGGCGCGGCAATTAACAGCGGCGGCGCGATGGTACATTTCGACTCTGACCATGCGTGTGCCGGCGGTTTGAGGTACCATAAGTGTATGGTGGAAGAAGCAGGAAAGGAAAAAGAAGAAGATAACCTTAATGTAATCCGTCGGCGTCTGTATGCCCGCGAGGAGCCGGAGGATTTGCAGCAGCGGGGGGTAGAGCTGCGTAGCTTGGGCGTTACACGTCGCCCGACTGTGGCTAGGCCAGAGTCGGGAAAGATATTAGCAGCGCTGAAGTTTAAGAACTTGGCTTTACTGCGGGCCAAGCGATGGGGAAGAGTGTTCCGGTTTTCTGGTTTGCTAACACTAGGCTTGATTGTAGTGGTGACGGCAGCGGCCTTGACTGTGTGGTATCGGTCGACCAGGACCGTGACGGAGAATCAAGTAGTCTTGAATATTGAGGCCCCCGGCGAGTTCACAGCCGGGGAGGAGATTATCTATCGGGTTTCATACGGTAATGACAGCCGTGTTGATTGGGAAAATGTGGAGTTAGTTTTAAGTGTGCCGGTTGGTGATAAGGTTAGATAAATTGGCGAGCGGTGAGAGGGGCGAATTGGATGTGCGCGGTCAGTTGATTGGCGAGCAAAACGAAACAGCTACAGCGCGGGTGGAGTTGGTATTAACACCAGAGAATTTTCCGGGAGGGCGGTTTACAAAGACGGTGGCGCTCGCCACGGCGATCACGGCCTTGCCGTTGGAGGTGTCATTGAATATCCCGGGTGACGCGGCTAGCGGCGAGCGGGTGCTGGCCAGTGTGACCGTACGCAATTTGAGCAATCATGTTTTGGAGGGTGTGTATTTAAGACTTAAGCTGGCTCCCGGTGTGCAGTTGGCTGGCCAGGATAGTGATTTTAGTCCTGGTTTTTCAACAGTTGACTCCGGTTGGCAGCTACCAACATTGGCTTCTTTGGCAGAGGAAGAGTTGACGATGGTTTTTTATGTCGAGGGTCAACCAGGTGAGAAGCGGGTAATTGACATTGAGGCGGGTATTAGGCAAGGAGAAGAAGACTTTACGCAGCGCGAGTTGACTCATGTGGTGACGGTGTCGGCTTCGGAAGTAGTGGTGGAGCAAGTGTATAATGGCAGCGCGGGTCCGCTCACAGTGCAGGCAGGCGAGCAAGTAACCGGTGAGGTACGCTACCGTAACGTGGGAACAATTGGCTTGCGGGACGTAATAATCGAGGTGCAGTTTGAGGGGTCCAGCTTTGATCCAGGAACTATTGTTTTAGGCGCGGGGTCTTATGACCCTACCCGCCGCGCGATTGTTTGGTCGGCGGCGACCGTGCCGGAGTTGGAGGTTCTGCAGCCCCAGCAGGAGGGTGTATTGTCATATTCTTTTGCTATTTTGCCCACGGACCGGTTTCCCAAGATGGGGGAGGCGACGAAAAACCATGTTTTGGTGACAACGGCTACTGTTGACAGCCCTGATTTGCCAGCTCCGATAGGGCAGCCGCGAAAAGTTATTTCCGATCGGGCGGTACTGTCGGTGCGTACAGACTTAATTCTGGAGGCGGCGGCACTTTATGATGATGGCCGTCTGGGATTAACAAGCCGGGGACCGTTGCCGCCGCGGGTGGGGGAAACTACCACGTACACTTTGCGTTGGCGGATTGGCTCGACGCTCAATGATGTGGCTGATGTACGACTGATAGCCGTGTTGCCTGATGGCGTGACTTACACCGGCCAATTGTATAAGACGGCCGGAGATTTTGCCTTTAATGAGCGAACGGGCGAAGTGGTTTGGACGCTGCCGTTTTTGGAAGGGCTGACAGGGCGGGCATTACCGTACCAGGAGTTACATGTGCAAGTGGCGATTACGCCTGGTGAAGATAAGCGGGGCGAGAGTGTGTTATTGCTCAACAAGGTGGATTTGTCTAGCGCAGACCAATTTACGGAGGAGGCGGTGGAGGTGGGGTTGTCAGAGTTTCCCAGTACGGCCACGGCGGTAGAGGGAAAGGGTGAGGTACAGTAACTATGGCGCCGGGCATTTTTTCTCGTCTGTGGGGTGGCTTGTCCGGGAGGGGGGACGGGCAACGTAATGAGGAGTGGCGGCGAGCACAAAAGGTTGGTCCGCCGAGTGCGCTGGGGAGCATAAATCCCTTGGCCAGCGACGGGGGGGGCTGGCAGCGGGAGCGAGATAGTAGACGTCGCGAGGTAAGAATGCGGCACCAGTCTGACCGGAAGAAGTTAATAGAGCAACGGCGGGGCGCGGAGCGGCGATTCAGGGATGAATTGCGGCGCCGGCAAGAGAAGATTGAGAAGTACTATAGGCGTAAGGAGGGCCGCCTGGGCACGGAGCGGTCTAGTGAAAGAGCTAGGGATAAATTCAGAGAGTCAGAGAGAGAGATGAGCCGAAAGTTTGACAGGACATGGCAGGAGCAGGGGCGTGCTCTGGCCCGGGCGCGAGACAGGCAGTACCGGGAAATTACTAAGGGTATGCATAAAGAGTCGCGGGAGGCGAGAGAGTTGCCGGACCAGACACAATTACCCTGGAATTAATAGGTGCATTATGAATGTCAGTCTTGGGACCATCGTATCGTTGGCGAAGCGGCGCGGGTTTATTTTCCCTGGCTCGGAGATTTACGGTGGTTGGGCGAATAGTTGGGATTATGGTCCCCTAGGAGTACTGCTTAAAAACAATGTTAAGCAGGCTTGGTGGGACCAGTTTGTAACTAAACGTCTGGATGTGGTGGGAGTTGATTCAGCCTTGATAATGAATCCGAAGGTGTGGGAAGCCAGCGGTCACTTGGCTGGATTTAACGATTCTTTAGTCGAGTGTAAGAAGTGCCACGGCCGGTGGCGCGCTGACGATATTGATTTAAGCGCTTCCTGCCCGGGGTGCGGGGCGGAGAGTAATTTCACCAAACCAGCTGCTTTTAATATGATGTTTAAAACTTTTATTGGGCCGAAGGAGGATACTTCCGCCATAGCATACCTGCGGCCAGAGACGGCTCAAGGCATGTTTGTTAACTTCTCACAAGTTTTAAATACCAGTCGGAAAAGAATACCTTTTGGGATAGCGCAGGTGGGCAAAGCTTTTAGGAATGAGATTACACCGGGTAATTTTATTTTTCGCACGCGTGAGTTTGAGCAAATGGAGATTGAGTATTTTGTGAAAGAGTCAGAATGGGAGAAATACTTTGAGCATTGGCTTGGCGAAATGAAGAAGTGGCTGA
>CAYSWF010000056.1:0-501 GCA_964434765.1 uncultured Candidatus Saccharibacteria bacterium | reverse complement strand
TATTTTGTGCATCCGGACAATTGGCAGGAGCAATTTGAGCGGTGGCTGGCTGCCATGCACGAGTGGATGGCTTTTTGTGGCATTGACAGTGACAAAGTACATGATCAAGAGATAACGAAGGAGGATAGGGCATTTTATTCGAGGCGGACGGTGGACATAGAATTCGATTTTCCTTTTGGGCGCGAGGAGTTGTATGGCATAGCTTACCGGAGTGATTACGATTTGAGTTTACATGCTAAGTATTCCGGTCGGGATATGACTTACACTGACCCTGTGTCTGGTGACAAATTTATACCGCATGTGATTGAGCCTTCTTTCGGGGTTGACCGGACGGTGCTGGCCATGATGTTATCGGTTTATCATGAGGAGGAGGCGCCATCGGCGAAGGGGGGGGCAGAGAGGCGGGTAGTGATGAGGTTCAAAAAGAGCTTGGCGCCGTACCAGGTGGCGGTGCTGCCGTTGTCGCATAGAGAGGAGTTGGAGAAGGTAGCGCGGGAGTTG
>CAYSWF010000055.1:2709-6010 GCA_964434765.1 uncultured Candidatus Saccharibacteria bacterium | reverse complement strand
CGGGATCCCCCTTCGCTAAAGCTTCGGGGGACAAGTCAGTAACAGGTAACTGGTGAGGGGTCGTGGTAAAATCGGCACATACGTTTTATGACTGAAGGGGACAAGAAATTGTCAGAGGCGCCGCCGGGGCGAGTTGAGCTGCGCTCTGACGTGGTGACAGAGCGCAGCTCGCGGTCAGCAAATATTGACAAGAAGTGGTTGGTTTTGGGGGGTGTGGTGGCGGTACTGTTGGCGATTTTAGCGTTGTTGTTGTTGACATTTTGGTCGGGGGGACGGGCTAAGACTGATGGGGAAGAGAGGTTCGGGTTGTTACCGGAGGCCTTGGACAGCGGCCGGCAGGTGGCCCTTAGCGGATTGTCCGGGCGTTCCTGTGACAATGCGGACAGGCGGCCGGTGGCCGTGATGTTGTCTGCAGACGCAATAACCCGCCCGGTGGCGGGGTTTGCGGCAGCGGATATGGTATGGGAACTGCCGGTATTGGTTAATGACGTGACGAGGCTGCTGGCGGCGTATCAGTGCGGCAGGCCAAATGATATTGGTTCGGTGCGCTCGGCGCGGCATGACTACCTGTTTTTGGCGGAGGGCATTGACGCCGTGCTGGGGCACTGGGGCGGCAGCTACCACGCTCTAAACCGGATTGCCGCGGGGGAGTTTGAAACAATTAACGCGCTGACTAATCCGTTCGGAGCATACTTCAGGAAAAATCATTTGCCGGCGCCGTACAACGGGTTCACCACTTATGATAATTTATGGAGCGCGCTCACGAAGCTGGGCTACCGAACAACAACTGAATTCAATGAATATGAATTTAAGGATGACGCGGCGCTTGACCAGCGCCCGGGAGGAGGGAAGCTTACCATTAACTGGCCGGGAATGTTTCGGGTTCATTATGAATATGACAGGGAGTCTAATCGATATCAGCGCTATTGGGGCGGCACCAAACAGATTGACGGGGGCGGGGATAAGGAGAACGTGGCACCCAGCGCGGTGATAGTGATGCGGGCGACGAATGAGTTTGCAGCCGGCCCGGGAGGATACAATGACGTTGGCATTGAGGGAGAGGGCGAGATGGCTGTGTATCAGGACGGGGGAATGATACAGGGTAGATGGCGGAAGAATGAACTGCAAAAAAATGACCCGGTGCATTTTCTGGACGGGGAGGGTGAGCCGATTAAATTTACCAGGGGACAGTTGTGGGTGATGGCGGTGGAGCCACAAATAGATGTAGTATGGGAGGTTGCAGAAAATGCAGGGGAAAGTGTTGAGCCATCGCCGCAGCTGTAAGAATGACTGAAAGCGGGACGCACTACTTTTATGGGGAGGATACGTATCGAGCCAGGCAGGCGATTGACAATTTAGCGCTGGAGCACGAGGCGCGGGTGCGCTGGCTGGACCAGATTGATTTAGAAGAGAGGACGCCGGGTGAATTGTTAGGCCGGGGATCGAGAGGTTTGTTCGGCCAGGAGTTGCTGGTCATCCGGGACGTGGCCGATATGCCCGTATCTTTACAGGGTGATATAGTCGCTGCTCTAGAGCGCGGGTCGGCCTTATGCGTGCTGTGGGATCGCATAAGGCCTGATAAACGGTCGGCCACGTACAAAAAACTTCAAGAAAAGGGGCGAGTATTTGATTGGCCGCAGCCCGCAGAGGCGGCGCAGTGGCTAATGGCTCAAGCCGAGCAGCGGGGGGGAAGCGTTGATGAGGCGGCGGCGCATATGATGGTAGAACGGTTGGGCGTTGACAGTTGGCGTTTGGTTACGGAGTTGGAGAAGATACTAGTGGTACATGAACATGTCACGGTTGATTATGTGGCCGCCGCGGTGCCGCAGGCGCCAGCGGCGGAAATGTTTGCTATGCTGGAGGCGCTAACCAGAGGCGATTTAGAGCAGGCGGTGGCGAGCGTCGAGATTTTGCTGGGGGCGGGAAACAGCGAATTTTATATATTATCAATGTTGGCGTATCAGTTCCGCACGTTGCTGGCTATTCGGCGCGGGATTGACCGGGGGCAGGGACAGGCGGAAGTAGCTCGCGCCGGCGGTCTGAAGCCTTATTCCGTACAAAAAAATTATTCACACGCGCGACGTTTTTCTGCCAGCTACTGGCGCACCGCACTGACAAGAATTTTGGCTACGGATTTTTCTATTAGGCAGGGGAAAGTAGACCAGCGGACTGGCTTGATGATGCTGGTGCTAGGGCTAGTGAAAAGATAAGGTGCAATATATTCACCTGATACGGCATATAAAGGCAATTCACAGGATAATCCTGTGAATTGGGGCTACGGGGGTGGTAGCCAGAACTTGGCTAGCTAGAGGGAGCTGATGGACTTTTGCAGGCGGGCCTTTTTTCGGGCGGCTTTGTTCTTATGAATGATATTGCGGCGGGCGGCACGATCGAGGGTGCTTTGGGCTTTAAGGTAGGCGTCCGCGGCTGTTTTTTTATCTTTGGCGATGATGGCGTTTTGCACAGCGCGCAGCGTTTCGCGCATTTTTTTGCGCCAGCGGTCATTAACGATACGGCGGTTTTGGCTGGCGCGCAGGGCCTTTTTAGCTGACTGGGTTTGGGGCATAATGTGATGGTGATTATGGGGGAAAGGGGCGGAAAAAGCAAGTCAAAGGATTTTCTGGGGGGAGAGAAGCTTGGTGGTTGGGTCGAAGCGGCCGATGCCGAGGAGTTGATCATCTTTGGTAAACAGAGCGATCGGTTTTTGTTCTGGTAAAACAGTTCCCCACTCTATTGGCTGGCCCTTTTTTAGTTGTGCGACGTTGGTGTTGGCGAGAGTGACTGATGGCAAGTGCGCGACTAGCGCTGGGGGTGGCAGTAGGTGGGAGAATAAGTTGTCGACTGTGAGTTGATCCAGTGGAATCGCATTTTTAAGATTAAATTTTTGCCCTGTTGTTGGTTTCATATAAGTTTTTGGCTTTGTTAACGGCGGTCCGATTGATGTTCGGCGGAGCTTTGAAACGTAGGCGCCGCTGCCAAGCCCAGATCCGATGTCGCGGGCCAGGGCGCGGATGTAGGTGCCAGAGCCACAGGTGATTTTGATTGATAGCACGGGATAGTTGTAATCAATGAGCCGTATATTGTGTATGGTGACGGGGCGTGGGGGTAGTTTTAACGGACTTCCCCGGCGGGCCGCTTCGTAAGCTTTTCGCCCTTTTATTTTTACGGCGGAATACGGTGGCGGTGTTTGCAATTGGGGGCCAAGGAAGCTGTTGAGTATTGTTTTAACGCGCGCCTCCTCGACAGGCGCCTCCTTAACACCCGGTGTTTTTCCGTTAACACCGGGTGTTTTACCGGCGCC
>CAYSWF010000055.1:315-2699 GCA_964434765.1 uncultured Candidatus Saccharibacteria bacterium | reverse complement strand
GGTGAGAGTTTGTTCAAGTTTGGCGCGCGCCTCCTCAACACCTGGTGTTTCTCCGTCAACACCAGGTGTTTTCCCGGCGCGCTTGGCTAGTTCCCAAGGCTTGTTTTTTTCGATGAGTTCGTCGGCGTCGCTGATGACTTGCCAGATGGCTTCGAGGGCTTGGTCGAAGGCGAGATTTTCTAGGTGTACGCTGATACCGTTCAGTTTCGCGCGTGCCTCCTTAACACCCGGTGTTTTTCCGTTAACACCGGGTGTTTTACCGGTGCCTGTTTTCCCGGCGCGCGTTTTTGGTTTTGAAATTTTTCCAGTTATGTCATCGGTGTCGCTGGTGGCGCCGAGGGTGAGCTGCGCGGCGTAGGTTTTGGGTAACAAGTTTACGTACTCCATAAGGCGGGTGGCGGAGCCGATCAGAATGAGCAGTACGCCGGTGGCGAAGGGGTCGAGCGTGCCGGCATGGCCTATTTTTTTAATGCCACTTATTTTACGTACGCAGTCTACAACGTCGTGCGAGGTTAGGCCGGCTGGTTTGTCGACAATGATGACGCCGCTGACTTGTTTATTTCTTGACACCTGGCTTAAGATACAGTAACTAATAGGCTATGTCCAAACGCGCGTTAATTACGGGCATCACGGGCCAGGATGGCTCATACCTGACGGAACTGTTGCTGGAGAAGGGTTACCAGGTTTTTGGCTTGGTGCAAAGGAGCGCCACTGACCCGTACGAGAATATCCGGCATGTTTTAGATTCGATTGAGATAATAACTGGTGACTTGTCCGATAGCTCCTCGTTATATCGGGCGGTGGAGGCGGCGCAGCCGGACGAAGTTTATAACTTAGGGGCGCAATCTTTTGTGAAGGCGAGCTGGGATTTACCAGATCTGACGGGAGATGTGACAGGCTTGGGTGTAACGCGGCTGCTGGAGGCGCTGCGGAGAGTCAAGCCCGAAGCGCGTTTTTACCAGGCGTCGAGCTCCGAGATGTTTGGCAAGGCCCAAGAGACGCCGCAGCGTGAGACTACGGCCTTTCACCCGCGCAGTCCTTACGGAGTGGCTAAGGTGTATGGCCACTACATTACAGTTAACTATCGAGAGAGTTATGGCATGTTTACCTGTTCGGGGATACTTTTTAACCACGAAAGTCCCCGCCGGGGGCGCGAGTTTGTAACGCGCAAGATTGCCGAAGGCGTGGCGCGTATTAAACTGGGGCTAGCAAAAGAGCTGGTGTTGGGCAACTTGGACCCCAAGCGTGACTGGGGCTTTGCGGGTGATTATGTGGAAGCAATGTGGTTGATGCTGCAGCAGAACACACCCGAGGACTTTGTGGTAGGCACGGGAGAAAACCATTCGGTGCGTGAGTTTGTGGAGGCGGCCTTTAGTCATGTTGGTTTGGCTGGGGAAGATTACGTGATACAGGATGAACGCTTTAGGCGTCCGGCCGAAGTGAGCGAGTTGCTGTCTGATCCGACTAAAGCTAGGGAGAAGTTGTCTTGGCGGCCAAAGGTTTCTTTTGAGGAACTGGTGCGGATGATGGTGGAGGCGGAGATGGAGAAAATAAGAGTCGGTAGTCAACAATTAGTAATCAGTAACTAGTAACTAGTAATCAGTAATCGGTAACTGGCAACTGGCGATGAGCGAAAGCACGATTGTTATCACGGGGGGAAATGGGTTTGTAGGCCGGCATTTGGTTGGCGAGTTGAGGCGAGAGGCGCCGGAGACGCGAGTAGTTGTTTGGGATCGTTCTCTGGAAGGGCTGACCGATGGCGCAGAGGGGGTGAAAATGGATATCGCCAAGCCGGAGACATACAGAGAGAGTTTAAAGAGCGAGCGGCCGGCCTGGATTATTCACTTGGCGGCGGTGCCGTCGGCGGTCCTAGCGTCGCAAAACGAAGAGTACGCGCGGCAGGTTAATGTGGAGGGGACACGGCGGCTGTTGGAGGCGGTTAAGCGTGCCAGATCGGGTACTCGCGTGTTGGTTGTCAGTACGGCTGATGTCTACGGCAATGTTATGGAATCTCCCCCGCCTTCGCTCAGTCGAGCTGAACTACGGCGGGCAGGCCTACCGGAACTGCCACTTAAGGAGGCGCGGCCGCGCAGTGCTTACGCACGGACGAAGTGGGAGATGGAGCAAGTGGTGGAGCGACACTTTAATGATCTGGTCGTCCGGGTGCGGCCATTCCCCCACATTGGCCCGGGTCAGGCGCAAGGGTACGTGACGGCTGATTTTGCTTCACAGATAGCGGCCATTGAGGCCGGCCGGGGAGAACCGGTTATTAAAGTCGGGAATTTGGAGGCGCGGCGGGATTTTACCGATGTGCGTGACGTGGTGCGCGCTTATCGGTTGCTTATGCAGCAGGGTGAGATAGGCGAGGTGTACAACGTGGCCTC
>CAYSWF010000055.1:0-305 GCA_964434765.1 uncultured Candidatus Saccharibacteria bacterium | reverse complement strand
ATACCGTTTGACCCAAAAGGGACGGAATGTGTTGGAATTAAGTGGGGTTGATGTTAGGGTGGAGCAGGATCCAAAGCTTGTGCGCCCGGTGGATATTCCTGTGCTGGTTGGCGACAGCGCAAAACTGCGGGAGTTGACGGGGTGGCGGCCGATGATTTCCCTGGACCGGTCACTAAAGGATGTTATTGGCTGGTGGAGAAAATGTGTGGTATTATGAATAGATGAGGAAGGGCTTCACTCTTATTGAGCTCCTAGTTGTTATTGCCATCATTGGTATCTTAGCTTCTATTGTTTTAGTTTCCTTG
>CAYSWF010000054.1:0-6149 GCA_964434765.1 uncultured Candidatus Saccharibacteria bacterium | reverse complement strand
ACTGATTCATCATACTGCTGTGACGACTTTGCTTCTCCGTCCGGGCTAAATAACCGCACCTGGTCCCCTTCGTTGTTCAGCGCTAGTCCCGTCTCCGACCGTAAGAAAACCACCAACCCACCAGCCCCCACCACCCCTCCCGGAATCACGTACGCCCTGCTCCCGCCTTCCTCATCATCCAGCTGCCAATCTTTAAGATCCACCTCAATCTCCCCCGTGTTCTTAAGTTCAACAAATTCCCCCTCCGTGTCCGATCCTGTCGGATTGGGTAGAAACTCATTTACTACTATCGCGTCTGAATAACTCTCCTCATCTTCTTCTCCCTCTTCCGGCTCCGGCGATGCAGTCCCGCCCGGCCCGCTGTTAGCTTCCCCCGGCGTGCCAGCCCTGCCTCCCACATTTCCCGTCGACGTATACCAGCCGTTCTCCCCTCGCTCCATTGCCACCCCGTCCGCCGTATTTTCTCCTGCCAGCCAGGCACCCAACTGATTAGCCTGGTGTACCACCGTCTCTCCCTTATCCAACAGCGTTACCAACTCCCCCGTATTAACCAAAGTTAATCCCGACACCAGCTTGTCCGCTGGCACCGTTGTTGCCCCCTCATCTTTCTCCAGCAAATAATAACCTCCGGCGGCAATAACGTCTCCCCCTTCAAACCGGATAATTGCTTTAACCTCCCCACCCACCTGCTGCCGCGTTAGTGTCCAACCCTCCAGTAAAGCCTCTCCGTCTGCTGTGTTTAATAATTCCAAATATTCAACCCCGTCCCACATTATTTCGTTTATCACCACCCCTCCCTCTCCTGCCCTGCTCCCACCAGCCAAAAAAAGTGCCCCTACCACGCCAACCACCACTCCCGCTATTTTAAGATCCGCCCTCCTCATTTCCTCAAAATAGCACACCCCCTAACTGCCGCCTTACCTATATAATAAAAAGTGTTGGATTAGCTTGTGCCTAAACTACCCCCCCTACTATTATCTTTTATTTCCGCCGACATCCACTCTCGCGGAGAACTTGGCATTATCTCCCGCTTTAACCAATTAAAAGACAGCCTGCTGTTTCCCCTCACCTCACTACTGCAGCTGGCCCACATTAAACCCCTCTACCTAAGCCTAGCCGGCCTAATCGTTCTGCTATTTACCCTCACTCTTTCGCTGCTATTAAACCAATCTTTCTACTTTCTCGTCGGCTTATTCATCCACTTAATTCTCGATGGCCTGGACGGACCTTTGGCTCGCCGCCAAAAAACAACCGCCCGCGGGGCGCTAACCGACGTCACTACCGATCATATAGGCATCGTCACCACCAGCCTGCTTATCTCTCATTTTAACTACGCCCCAGACGCCCTTGTCATCATCTACACACTACTCTATACCATCGTCATCGCCCTAGCCATAATCCGCAACGCCTTTAAGATACCTTACCGATTTCTTTTCCGGCCCCGGCTATATGTTTACCTTGCCCTCGCTATAGACTACTCCTTCCGCTTCTGGCTAACCAGCCCCGTGCTGCTCCTGTCATCATTTCTTCTCCTCCTGCCAGCTATCACCGGCGCAGCGTCCCTATTACGGTATAAAAACTACCAACAACTAAACTAGAATAAACGCTGTGCTGGCGTCGCCAGCCCCAAATGCCTCCTCCCTGCTTCTGTTATCAGCCGTCCTCGCGGCGTACGTTTCAGAAATCCACACTGCAGCAAAAACGGTTCCACCACCTCCTCTAGAGTCCGCTGCTCCTCCGCCGTCACGGCCGCCAGCGTCTGCAGGCCCACCGGCCCCCCGTCAAACTGCTCCACCACGGCCGCCAGCACCCGGCGATCAACAACATCCAGTCCTCTCTCGTCAATCTCCAACAACATCAATGCTTCCCGCGCCACCTCATAATGCACCGCGCCATGCTTATGCACTTGAGCGAAGTCTCGTATACGTTTCAACAAGCGATTAGCCACGCGCGGCGTGCGCCGACACCGCCGCGCTATCTCATTTAGTGATGCCTCATCAACAACCAGATTAAGTAGCTTAGCCGAGCGACGCAGAATCTGTGCCAAATCAGCCTCCGTGTAAAAATCAAGTCGGTACGTCATGCCAAACCTATCACGCAACGGCGACCCCAAAAGCCCCACCCGAGTGGTGGCGCCCACCAATGTAAAGGGCGACAAATCAAGCCGCAACGTCCTCGCCCCTGGCCCTTTACCGACTATCAAATCTAGAGAAAAATCTTCCATGGCTGGATACAGCACCTCCTCAATTGTTTTCTGCAAGCGGTGAATCTCGTCCACAAACAAAATATCCCCCTCGTTCAAATTAGTTAGAACACCTGCTAAATCAGCCACTTTAGTCAAGGCCGGCCCGGCCGTCACCCGAATGTTAGTATTTAGCTCTCGAGCAATAATGTGAGCTAGGCTTGTCTTGCCCAAACCGGGCGGCCCCGCCAAAAGCACGTGTTCCAAAGCCTCCCCCCGCTCCCGCGCCGCCGACAAAAACACAGTTAAGGACTCTTTTAGCCGGCTCTGCCCCACAAATTCCGCCAGACTGCGCGGCCGAAGCCGCGCATCCAGTGATGCATCTTCCTCATTACCCATTCCTGCCGCCACTACCGACGTTTTAACCTCTTCAATTGCCATATATACAGTATACACTCCTGCCCTCCTTGACCTAGCCGTCTCACCCACGCTACAGTCAAAAGTTCCCCTCCTGCTTACTGTAGGCATTCCTTGGGGGTCTGTGCCCAGATTGGTAGTTGGTGGTCACGCCCCTGGCGGGACGACCTCTCACCTCGACACTCGCCTTCTTATGTCTACAGTAAGGAGGAGGGGATTTTGTATAACACTACTATAATAAAGATAACCGACTTCGTATGAATGATTTATCAACAACCATCATCATTGCCGCCCTCCTGCTACTGCCCCTGGCTGTTTGGAGCGAAACAGCCGACTTTGAGGTATGGAACAACCGACTTGTTATACCAATCTTAACACCAGAACCAAATCGCCATACCCCCCGCAACGATGCCGGCACCTTTCTTCCCCCAATTATTAAAGAGAACCTAACACTCACTCCCGCCGACAACCCTATACTGCTCACCACCACTACGCGCATTAGCCCCAACGCCACCGTCATACTAACTCCCGGCACCACTGTGTACGCCCATGAATTTGCCGGACTTATTGTCGCCGGCCATCTTATCGCCGCCGGCACCACCGCGCAGCCAGTTCAATTTACTTCTAACGAAGTCCATCCCTTAAACCAAACATGGAGTGGCCTCACCGCCGCCGCAGGCGGACAACTTACCATCACTCACACTAACTTCCACTATGCTTCCCCCACCTTCACTTGTCTGGCCGGCAGCAACGCTTCTCTTACCAATATCCATATAACAGACACTTCCCTAGGCGTCTTCACCGCCACTCCCGACTGCTCCCTAAACCACAGCCGCTTAAGCAGCACACGCGACGGCATCATAGCCATCGGCGTCGAACCAACCGTAGCCCACACCAAAATTTCTGCTGCCCGCAGTGATATAGTGAAAATAGACGAAACATCTAACTAAATATCCATGTCCGGACATTCTAAGTGGTCCAAAATCAAACGTAAAAAAGAAACTGCCGACGCGGAGCGGGGCCAAGCTTTCACTCACTTAGCCGCCCAGATAAAACAAGCCGCTCGCGAAGGCGTAGATCCGGCCACCAACCCGGCCTTGGCTGAAGCCATGGCGCGCGCTAAACGCGCCAACATGCCCCAAAATAACATTGATCGACTGCTCGCTCAAACGAACCTCGCGGCGAGGGAGCCAGTACTTTACGAAGCATTCGGACCGGGCGGTACGGCTCTACTAATTACCGCCGTCACCACTAACAGCCGGCGCACTGTGGCGCAGCTGCGCCTTCTCCTCAAAGAGTACGGCGCCCGTCTCGGCCAACCCGGCAGTGTCGCCTGGAAATTTGAGCCGGGGGCGCCGCAGCAGTACCTAGCAAAATATCCTCAACCAATTAATTCTGAAAATAAAGCCAGGCTATCTAGTCTACTAAAAAAACTTGACAGCCACCCCGACATTAAGCAGGTATTTTCAGATGCAGTAGAATAAAGGCATGATCATCATCGGCCTAGACCCCGGGCTGGCCCGTACGGGCTTTGGCGTGCTTGATACCAGCGGAGGACACTTTTCTTTTGTTCGCTGCGGCTGCCTGACTACCCCTGCCCACGACAGTTTAGACAGCCGGCTCGCCACCCTTGGCCAAGACCTGGCCACCCTTCTCCTTGCCGTCTTGCCTGATCAAGCCGCCATTGAAGAAATATTTTTTGGCCGCAACACTAAGACGGCCATCATTACTGCTCACGCCCGTGGTGTGCTGCTGTACGTATTGCGCCAACACCACATTCCCGCCACCTTCCTCACCCCTCGGCAAATCAAATCACGTCTCACCGGCTATGGCGACGCCAGCAAACACCAAGTACAAACACTTATCGCCCAACGACTTAATCTAGATCGAATACCTCAACCCGACGACGCTGCCGATGCCCTAGCCGCCGGCTTGTGCCTCGCGGATATAAAGCCCTTGACTAAAAAAGTCCCTGTACCTAGTTTAGGAAAGCCATGAAAAAACATCGCGGCACCAAAACCCTAACATCCCATCTTGGCCTATCTCTAGCCCTGCTTGCTCTCTTGTCCCCTCTCCCATCTCCGGCCTTGGCCCAGGAAGAAATTCCAGCCCCAGCCAATTCTGATCAAAACCAAGACCAGCCCGCCCTTGATGCCGGCCCTAGCCGACGCGTCATCAGTAAACAGCCT
Source organism: uncultured Candidatus Saccharibacteria bacterium (assembly GCA_964434765.1). Classification (GTDB taxonomy): domain Bacteria; phylum Patescibacteriota; class Andersenbacteria; order UBA10190; family UBA10190; genus CAYSWF01. The sequence goes on along the minus strand of CAYSWF010000054.1, from coordinate 1,361 downwards.
GTTTCCTTCGACGCTTCTGCTTTTCAGCCCCCCGATAATAATCCCCCTACGGAAGTGCTTTGGGACTTCGGTGACGGCACGCAAGCCACCGGCCCAAACACCAATCACGCCTATCATGCGCCCGGCTCCTATCTTGTCACCCTCACCGTCACCACCACAGACTCAACCTATACCGACACAGCCGAGGTGCGCGTTTTTGAGCATCTCATCATCATTGTCTCTGACGATAGCGCCCCCGTCGACCAACTTGAGCTGCGCGAGCAACAAGCTGCGCAAGCAGGCGTTCTCCTGCGCTCTCTTCGCGCCCAGAGCGGCGGACCCGGGGTCCTCGTAGAAGAAGAGCTAACCAATCAGCTGCGCGACATCCGTGCCGACATTAACCGGTCCCATCTCATCATTATGTGGACATCAGGCAGCGTAGGCGCTAACGTCCTCACTAAATTTGCCCAGCAATCCCGCCAGGCCGAATCCTCTACCCTAGAAGAGTTATCACTAAACAATAAAGGCATTATCCTTTTATCCGAAACGCCTTTCGCCGTGCTCGCCCCCACCGCCCAGTCAACCTTCGATCAACTGCGCCCCAGCTATACACTCCTCGCCCGTCCTCAAGTACTCGACCTGCTGCTTAGCACTGCCACCGCCGATGAAGCCAGCAGTGTTGTGTTGAATAGCCCGCTGGAATACCGCCTCCTTGGCACCTTTAGCGCCCGCACCGTCTCCGACTTGAGTATTACTAATTTTATGTCATTCGGCATCAACTTCCTTATCAACCGCGGCGTGCCTGTGGGCAGTATTATTCTCATCTTAATGCTGCCCGTTATTGCCACTATCCTCGCCTTCGCCCGCCAGGCTATTGGCATCAAAGCCTTTGGTCTAATTACCCCCGCCATGACTACGGTTTCATTTTTAGTTATGGGATTAAGATACGGCCTCATCGTCTTCGCTGTTATTCTCCTGGCCGGCACCATCACCCGTTTCATCTTACGCCGACTGCGCCTGCTTTATTTACCTCGCATGGCTCTAGTCCTAACTAGTGTTAGTTTTGCTCTCCTGCTGCTCCTCGGCCTCGGCGTAACAAGCGATCGCAGCGGCGTGCTCTCGTTTTCTATCTTCCCCGCGCTTATCTTAACGATTCTGGCCGAAGAGTTCATCGCCGCCGCTCTTGAACTTCTCCAAACTTTGACTCAGCGGCCGGAAATGGCCAAGGCTAGACCGCTGGCCTTGGGCGTGACCGGTCAAATGCATGGTATGGTGCTGGTAGACAACCGCGGTCGGGCGCTTTCCCCCTTGATAAACTGGCAGGACACACGCGGCCGGCGGGAATGCCCGTCCGCCGGACGTTCCTATGTTGAAGAATTTTC
>CAYSWF010000053.1:0-6170 GCA_964434765.1 uncultured Candidatus Saccharibacteria bacterium | reverse complement strand
GTAAATTGCCGATTAAGACTCGTTTTGTGGAAAGGGAATTATGAAGACTACAGAGTTAAGAGAGTTGAATGAAGAGCGCTTGAAAGCTTGCGTGGCGTCGTTTATGACTGAATATGAGGCGCTGCGACTGGCTACGCGGTCTGGCAAGGAAAAGAACCATGCGCGGCAGGCGCACTTGCGGAGAGACATAGCGCGAGCCAAGACTGTGCTGCGGGAAAAAGGAAGGACATTATGAAAGGCGTAGTAGTTAAACGGTCGGGTGATAAAACAGTGACGGTGGCGGTGACAACGGTGTCTCATCATCCTTTGTATGGTAAGAAAGTTGTGACCACGCGTCGGTATCTAGTGCACAATCCGGATAATAAAGCACAGGTGGGCGAGACGGTTATCATGCGTGAGTCTCGGCCGTTGTCGGCTCGTAAGCGTTGGGTGATTTGACTGCCTGCCATGGTACATGAACGAAGCAAATTGATGGTGGCCGATAATTCGGGAGCGCGGCTGCTAGAGGTGATACGGGTGCTGGGAGGCAGTCGGCGTCGCTATGCCTACCTGGGCGACGTGGTGGTGGCGACGGTGAAGGTGGCGGAGCCGCGGGCGGCGGTCAAGAAGAGCGACATAGTGCGGGCGGTGTTGGTGCGGGTGCGGAAAGAACACAAGCGTTTTGATGGTTCAGCCATTCGGTTTGACGACAATGCGGCTGTTGTTTTACAAAAGGACAGCCAAGATTTGGTTGGCACTAGGGTTTTTGGTCCAGTGGCACGTGAGGTTCGGAATAAAGGGTATCAGAAGATTATATCATTGGCGCCCGAGGTATGGTGACAAAGATCAAAGTGAAAAACGCCAGGATAAAAACAGGTGATACTGTTAAGATTTTGTTGGGTAAGGATAGGGGTAAGACGGGCAAGGTTATGGCGGTACTTCCGGAACAGCAGCGAGTGTTGGTGGAGGGCGTTAATATGATTAAGAAGCATGTCCGTCCGCGCCGGTCTGGTGAGAAGGGGCAGCGGGTGTCGGTGGCTGCTCCGCTCCACATTTCTAATGTGCAAGTGGTGTGCCCGGCTTGTAAGAAGAGTAGCCGGGTAGGCATTAAGCGTGAGGCGGGAGAGCGTCAGCGTGTCTGTAAGAAATGCCAGGCGGTAATTGATTAGAGTTTAGAGTTAAGAATATGAACCATAAGTCAGGCAAAGACAAAGTGAACGTTCATGCCGCGCCACGAATTACTCAAGCAGTGGTGCACGTCGGTGTCGGCAAGCAGCGGGATGATAGGGCTTATTTGGAGGCGGTGCGGGAGGACTTGAAAGCTATTACGGGTCAGGCACCACACGAGTGTCGCGCAAAGAAGGCGGTGTCTGGCTTTAATGTTCGCCAAGGCAATCTGGTAGGGTTGAGGGTGACGTTGCGTGGCCAACGTATGAAAGATTTTGTTCGTCGTTTGGTGCATGCTACTCTGCCGCGAGTGCGTGATTTTCGGGGTATTCCCCTATCTAATTTTGACGGTCACGGTAATTTGAATATTGGGTTAACAGAGCAATTAGCTTTTCCCGAAGTTCATCCCGAAAAGACAGATGTGGTATTCGGGATACAGGTTACTTTAGTAACGTCGGCCGCAGACGATGAAGCCGGCCTGGTTCTGATGCGGACTTTGGGCTTTCCCCTGGCGGCCAAAGAGGCTTGACTAGGCGGACTTCTTTAGTAGATAGTGGCGCAATATGGCAACAGCAGCACAAATAGCGAAGAGCGCTAAAAAACCAAAGTTTAGTACACGGGTAACGCGTCGTTGTACAGTTTGTGGACGCAAGCGGGGGTACATGCGTGATTTTGGGCTGTGCCGTATTTGTTTCCGGGAGCAGGCAGAGAATGGTGTTATTCCGGGGTTAAGAAAATCATCGTGGTAATATATATTTTATGGATCCAGTGGCAGACATGTTGACGACTCTAGTTTCGGCCCAGTGTGTGGGCAAGGAGCGGGTGGCTGTGCCTTATTCCCGTTTTAAGGAACAGCTGGCTGGCCTGTTGCAAAAAAAAGAAGCGGTGGCGGCCACGCGGGTTCAGGAAGGCAGCAAGCCAAAATTGATTATCACTTTGGCGTACCGGGATGGTGAGCCGAAAGTGCGCTCTGCGCATCGTTTGAGCCGCCCGGGGCGGAGGCGCTATGTTACGAAAGAGAAATTGCCGTGGGCCTCTGGTCGACCGGGTTTTTATGTGGTTTCTACGTCGGCTGGCTTAATGGATGAGGTAGAGGCGCGCAGGCGGGGTCTAGGCGGGGAGCTTATCTGCGAAGTGTGGCAATAGTTTATGTCTCGTATTGGAAAACAACCGGTTGATTTGCCCCCGGGCGTCACAGCGGAGGTTAACGGGCAGATGGTGACGGTTAAGGGACAAAAAGGAGAACTTCAATATATGGTCCATCCGGATATTGCGATAGCTCTTGAAAGTAACCGCCTGGTATGCGCGGTGAAGCGTTCCAGTAAGCAGGCAGCGGCGTTATGGGGTACGACGCGGGCGCGTTTGGCAAACGTGGTTAGGGGGGTAGACGTCGGCTATCGGAAGGAATTAGAGTTACGCGGGGTGGGCTATCGCGCGAAAAAAACAGGAGATGATTTAGAACTGTCGGTTGTTGAGGGCAGGGACAAGGTGCGCGTGGGTCAAGTGGCAGCTGACATCCGGGCGGTGCGCAAGCCCGAACCATATAAAGGTAAAGGAATCCGCTATAGGGGTGAGGTAGTGCGCCACAAGGTTGGTAAGATGGTGGGCACAACGGAGTGATGTTATTGATATGGACAGTTACTTAAGGGAAAAGCGTCGGCGACGGATACGGGCACGCCTGAAAGGAACGGCTGAACGTCCGCGGGCCAGTGTTTGGCGCGGGACGCGCTCAATTAGTGTGCAGTTGGTGGATGATGTGAGGGGCCACACTCTATTGTCTTTCAGGACTGCTGGCGGGGGGGAGGGCAAATTGAAAGCGGCGGGGGTTTTAGGCGAGGAAGTAGGCAAGAAGGCACTAGAGGCGGGCGTTAAAGAAGTGTTGTTTGATCGGGGGGGCTATGCGTACCACGGTCGCGTGAAAGCTGTGGCAGAGGGTATGCGGAAAGCGGGCTTGAGGCTATGACGGAAGCAAAAAAACCCTTTGGTTCCAGGACTGGTAGGCGGCGTACGTTTGCTGCGGGTAGGTCGGAGCAGGAGTATGAGCACTAGGTGTTGGATGTAGCGCGCGTGGTGCGCGTGGTTAAGGGCGGTCGGCGTTTTAGTTTTCGGGCCAGTGTGGTAGCAGGAGATCGAGCGGGGAATGTGGGTTTTGGTTTGGGGCGCAGTCGCGATGTACAAACAGCTATCCAAAAAGCTTACAACCAGGCGGCCAAGAACATTGTCCATGTTGAATTAAAGAAAGGCACCATTGCGCACAGGATAGCGGCTAAATATAAAGGTGCCCATGTTTTACTGCAGCCGGCCCGGCCCGGGACGGGTATTATCGCCGGCAATACAATACGCGTGGTGGCAGACTTGGCGGGAGTGCATGACTTAGTGGCTAAGCGTTTTGGTTCAGCCAATAAAATTAGTAATAGTCGGGCGGCTATTATGGCGCTGCGGAAACTGGGATAACTATGCGACTTTCCAAACTGCCGAAAATTACTAAGGTTGGTAAGCGTGTCGGTCGCGGTATTGGGAGCCGGGGGGCTAAGTCTGGCCGGGGAATGAAGGGCCAGAAATCTCGGGCTGGTTACAGGCGAAAGGCTGGCTTTGAGGGAGGGCAGACGCCTTTATATATGCGCTTGCCAAAGGGGCGGGGTACAAAGCAGGTTTTTGCTTCCCAGAAGGTTAGGCCGGTCATTGTTCACGTGGGCCAGCTTGATCGTTTTGATGAGGGAAGCGTTGTGGGCATCGGAGTTTTACGGGAGGCCGGCTTGGTGACGGGTCGATGGGGGCGGGTTAAACTTATTGGCGGGGGAGAGCTGGCTCGCCGGCTGACAGTGCGGGTGCACGCGGTAACCGGCGGCGCGCGCGCGGCGGTCGAGAAAGCGGGGGGTAAGATAGAACTGATAAAATCCAAAATCCAAAGCTCAAATACCCATGTTTAATTGGCAGCCAGCTTTGCAAGTTTTTAAAATTCCGGAGTTAAGGAAAAAGATTTTGATTGTTTTTGGGTTACTGGTGGTATTTCGCGTGGCGGCCGTTATTCCCTTGCCCGGGGTGCCGCGAGAAAGTTTACAGGCATTGTTTGGAGGTAACCAGCTTTTTGGACTGTTAGACATATTTTCTGGCGGGGGGCTTTCAAACTTGTCGATTGTCATGTTGGGTGTTGGGCCCTACATTACGGCCAGCATTGTAATGCAGCTTTTGACTATGATTGTGCCGCGGTTGGAAGAGATGGCTAAGGAGGAGGGAGAGGCCGGCCGGCGCAAGATTAACCAGTGGACGCGGCAGCTGACGGTGCCTCTGTCCGGTTTACAGGCCTTTGCTTTTATTAACTTGCTGCAGCGGCAGAGTGCGACGGCGGGGCTGGGGCTGGTTTTTACTACCTGGGAGCTAGTGGTGGCTATTATCACGGTAATAGCGGGTACAATTTTCTTGATGTGGCTGGGGGAATTAATAACCGAGCAGAGTATAGGCAACGGCATCTCCCTGATTATTTTTGTGGGTATCATTGCTCGGTTGCCGCAAGTTGCGACGCAAGCAATTACGACCTGGACGCCAGACCAACTGCTGACTTATTTGGCTTTTCTGGTGGTGGCGGTGGTGGTAATTGCCGGCGTGGTGGTGGTGACGGAAGGACAGCGGTCAATTCCAGTCAGTTATGCCAAGCGGGTGCGGGGCTCCCGTGTGTTTGGCGGGGTGTCGACGCACTTGCCGCTACGAGTTAATCAGGCTGGTGTTATCCCGATTATCTTTGCGTTGTCGGTGATGTTGTTTCCCGGAATGGTGGCTAGTTTTTTAGTGGGCGTAAACAGCGGGGTGGTGTCACGAGCAGCCACGGGGGTGGTTGATATGTTCCAAAACCAGTGGTTTTACAGTATATCATATTTTGTGCTAGTGGTGGTATTTACTTATTTTTACACCTCGGTCACATTTGATCCGCATAACATAGCTGATAATTTGCAGAAGCAAGGTGGTTTTGTGCCTGGTATTCGCCCGGGCAGGCGCACGGCTGCTTTTCTCAAGTATGTGATTAATCGCATAACACTGACGGGCGCCATCTTTTTGGGGTTAATTGCGGTGTTGCCGCTAATTATGCAGGGCATATTAGGTATTGCTACCCTGACTATCGGAGGTACCGCGCTTCTAATTGTCGTATCGGTGGTGTTGGAGACTATGAAGCAGGTGGAATCGCAGATGACGATGCGTGAGTATGAAGGCTTCCTTACCTAAGGTAATTTATATAATGGGTCCACCGGGGGCTGGCAAGGGTACACAGGCGGCTCTGTTGGCAGAAAGGATTGGTTATGTTCAGTTCAGCACGGGGAACGCTTTTCGGCAGGTGGCGGCCCAGGACACGGAGCGGGGTCGACGGGTAAAGGAAATAATTGATAATGGCTACTTGACCCCGCCGGAAATGGCGGCGGAGATAGTAAAGACGGCAGTGCAGAAGCACTTGGCGCGGGGTGAAGGGTTAGTATTTGATGGTACACCACGAACGGTCGAGGAGGGTGAAATAGTGGATGATTATTTTGTTGAAAATGATTATGGAGAACCGCTGGTAATATTACTCAAAGTTGATCAGGAGGAAATGATGGAACGTAATGCGAAGCGGGTTTTTTGTCTGGAAGCGGAGGGTGGGGATTTTCCTGTTTTTACGCCGGCGGATGAGGAAAGATGCCGGAAAAGCAGAGGGGAGATAGGCAGACGGCCGGATGACGACCCGGGAAAGTTTGCCACACGGTGGGACGAGTTTATGAACCAGACTTACCCCGTGGTCGAGAAGTATCGTCGGCAAGGCATATTGCGAGAGGTTGATGGCATGGGGACTATACAAGAAGTGCACGAACAGGTGATGGGAGTGATAGAAGGGTTTGGGAGAGTGTGAGGCGTCCCAAGACAACCAGGGAGATTAGAGTGATGGCGGAGGGGGGTAAGGTTTTGGCGGATATTCTGGATAAACTGACAGAGGGAGCGAAAGAGGGCGTAACGGGTAGGCAGCTTGATGAACAGGCGCGTTGTTTAGCCAGAGAGGCGGG
>CAYSWF010000052.1:3943-6276 GCA_964434765.1 uncultured Candidatus Saccharibacteria bacterium | reverse complement strand
GTACAGTTCCATTTTCAGATTTTTAGGCAATCCGCCGACATTGTGGTGAGATTTTATTTTTGAAGAATGTTTGGTTAAGCCGCTCTCAATCCTGTCTGAGTAGATAGTGCCTTGAATAAGAAAACTTGCTCGCTCTTTTTGGGCGACATCATAGAAAATATCGGCAAAAAGTTTACCGATGATTTTTCGCTTTTGCTCCGGGGAATTTACCCCCTTTAGCGCGCGGAGAAACTGTTTTTCTGCCCTCACGATTTTCAGATTCAAACTCTTTTTGCGAAAAGTTTTTTCTATGAATCTTGTTTCTCCGTCGCGCATTAAACCAGTATCAACATACACCGCGACTAACTTTTTGCCGATTGCCTTCCCGACCAACGCGGCGGCAACGGATGAATCAACCCCGCCGGAAAGTCCAATGATGGCTTTTTCATTACCGACGGCTTCCCGCACTTCGCGTATCAAATTTTGAGCGACGAGCGTTGACGTCCACGACCTTTTGCATTTGCAAATATCAATAACAAAGTTTTTAAGTATTTGGTCGCCGCTTTCTGTATGACTTACTTCAGGGTGAAATTGAACGCCAAAGATTTTCTGTTTCTTATTTGCAAATGCGGCAATTTTAGAGTGTGCGGTACTGGCTACAGATGCAAATGATTTTGAAAGTTTTACGACAACATCGCGGTGATTCATCCAGACATTCTTTGATTTCCCGAGACGCGCCAAAATTTCCGCTCTATTTTTAATGTTCAGTTTCATTAGTCCGTACTCACCGGATTTTCCGGAAAGGACTTTGCCGCCCATACAATGAGCGATGAGTTGGTGTCCATAGCAAATTCCTAAAACAGGCACATTGAGATTAAAAATTTCTTTATCAAATTTTGCCGCGTCTTTTTCATAAACAGAACGTGCGCCGCCCGAGAGGATAATGCCTTTTATAGATGTATCAGCGAGCAACAATTTTGCAGAAGTATTGGAAGGTTTTACTTCGGCGCGCACGCCAAAATCTCTGATTCTTCGGGAAATCAAATGGCAATATTGGCCGCCGAAATCTAAGATTACGATTTTATCCATAGCTAATCTTTAATAAGTTTCTCCATAGGCACTTCAAGGGCTTTTGCAACCCTTTGAATAACTTTTAGCGAAGGATTACGAATGCCGCGCTCTATGCCGCTAACGTATGAACGGTGAACATTGAGGCGCTTTGCAACATCACCTTGCGAAAGCCCTTGTTTTAAGCGGATTGCTCTTGCTCGTTTTCCGAATTGTTTTGAAATGTTGTCCATAACTCTTGCAATCATTGTAGCGTCTGTCGTAAGATAGGTCTATGGAGAAACATAGGTCTACACTCCTTAATTGTTTGGCAAACGCATTCTTGCCGCAATCTCAAAGCGAGGGCGCGGCGGAAGGGGGGTGTGGGGGGAATTCCGCGCCAGAATTATGTTTCCCTATCCGCTTTACTGGATTATTGGTAATGCCGGTGTAATATCTGTTTGTTCTAGCTCGAGCTATATATACATACCATGGCACGCCTTCAATATACTAAAGTAGCCCTTCGACTCCTCGCTTCGCTCGTCGCTCTCTTCGAGTCTGAGCCTGAGGGCTCATCCCTCAGAGTCGAAGACAGGGTTCTTCTCCTCGGCCATGGCAAAAAACACATGGTACTTATCCGTGTTTGGTTGAAGAAGAGTTTACTCTGAGCGAGGCCCTTTGGGGCCGAGTCGAAGAGTGGACCTGGAGAGAATCGAACTCTCATCTCCCGGATGCAAACCGGGTGCTCTGCCACTAAGCTACAGGCCCTTCAAGCCATTATACTCTATCAAACTTGCCGGGTGCTCCCTGCCCCGCAAGCCTCAGCGATGCGGGGTGCCACTAAGCTACAGGCCCCCTCAAGAATTATCACACACTCGGCCGCAGTAACCTGCCTAGCGTTAACGCCAAGAAAGTTTGTAACAGACCAAACGTCACTACTGCGCCGATCACCATTATTAGCACGCCCAACGTATCCCAGTCCAGCCAGCTCCACTGCGGATAGCCCAGGATGTCATTAAGGCTGCCCACATATTCCTGCCAGCGGTGTGTTTTCCAAATCATAAAAAACCCCGCCGCCATAATCAATAAACCGAGCACGAAACCACCCAAAGTAATCATAAAATTAATTGTATCACCTTTTGGATTTTCTGCCGCGCCGCAGCTTATACGTGATACTTCCGTCGTATCTCATCTTCACGCCGTTTTTCCTCCGCGTCTTTGGCCGATTCTCCCAGCGCCTTTAGCTCCTCCGCATCCTCATTCTGCAATTCCCTCGCGCGTTCTAACAAGTATTTCCTGTTATTCTT
>CAYSWF010000052.1:0-3933 GCA_964434765.1 uncultured Candidatus Saccharibacteria bacterium | reverse complement strand
CTTTGGGTCATCTAGCACCTCCGCTAGCAAGGCGTTCAAAATACCGCCTATCACTGGGCCGGGCGAGAGATTCAGCTCTCCGATCAAGTCGCCACCTTTAATCGCTAGCTCACCGACTGACACTGGCTCCCTCGATGCCTTATCAACCATAAATTGTAAATGCCGCAGCCGGTAAGGCTCCGCCTTGGGCACCCCCGAACCCTTGCGCTCGGCGATGCGCAATTTGATTAAATCATCAAAATGATCTTTTCCCACCCGGCGCAGCAGCCGCCGGGCGCCAGCTTCCGTAACTTTTCCCACGTCATAGTAAAACATATGATGACGCACCAAATGCCCGACGTCTCTTATTAGCTCATTAGAGAATCGCAATCTCTTCATCAGCCCCTCCGTCATCCGCGCGCTCACCACGTCATGAGCGTAAAACGTATAATCATTACCCCTAGTCCGACGAGTCCTTGTTTTGCCAATATCGTGCCACAACGCCGCTAAGCGAATAACTAAGGAATAATTATAGTTGGCCGCATATTGCAATGATTTCACGCTGTGCTCGAACACCGTAAATTTGTGGTGTTTATTCTGTTCCACTCCCACTCCTTCCACCAACTCCGGCATCACTCGTTTCAACAGCCCTGTCTCCTCTAATAAATTAAATCCTTTCTCCGGCGCGCCGCTCATAACGATTTTTATCAGTTCGTCACGAATTCTCTCCTGCGATATGGCTTCCAAACTCCCCGCCAACTTCTTAATAGCTTTCTTCGTTTCCTTCTCAATGGCAAAACCAAGTTGAGTAGCCAGTCGCACCGCTCGCATCAGCCGTAGCGCGTCCTCGTTGAATCTTTCCTCTGGATTTCCCACTGCCCGAACTAGTCTTGCCTCTAAGTCCTTCTGCCCCCCGAACGGGTCAATGACCCTCTCTTCGTCTAAAGCCATCGCGTTGATCGTAAAATCGCGCCGGGCCAAATCCTCCTCAATTCTATCAGTAAATTTTACTTCGTCCGGCCGCCGCTTGTCGCTGTAAGTGCTGTCTATCCGATATGTAGTAACCTCGACCTCGCGAATAACCCCTCCCAGTCTCCCCTTACCTGTCCCGCGAAGCCTTGGCGAAGTGGGATCAGGGGAGGCGTTAGTAGTAGCAGCGGTTAATGCCCCCCTTGATAAAGGGGGGGTAGGGGGGATTTCATCGGCACGACGCTTGTCTCCCACCAGCACCACTACCGTCCCAAACTGGTTAGTGTAAAAACTTTTCGGAAATAATTTTTGTATCTCTTCCGGCCGGGCATTTGTCGCCACATCCCAGTCCGCCGGTTCCCTTTCTGACAGCAAATCACGCACGCAGCCACCTACCGCGAAGGCTTCCCACCCCGCTTCTTGCAAAGTCTCAAGAATAGATTGTACTTCCGCCGGTAATTCCATAGTTACATTGTAACAGAAAAGGGTGCCTGCACCGCGAAGCCCTTTGCGGCAGCAAAGGGCGAAGTGGTGCGCATGCCAAGATTCGAACTTGGGACCTCCACATTATCAGTGTGGCGCTCTAACCAACTGAGCTACATGCGCTTTAACGCCTGCGCCCGTGTTCATATTAAACAGCTTTTCTCGCCTTTTTTCAATAAAACCCCCCGCCATAAGGCGGGGGGTTTTCTCTTTATGCACAACTTTGCGCGATTGCAAATATATTGTCTTGTGCACATCGCATGTTTTAAACGGAAGACGTGCTTTCCGTATGTTTTTTTTCAATCGACTTTGCCCGCCCCTTTGGCGGGTTCTAGATTTATCTCCCTAGAAAGGAGGTGATCCATCACCAGGTTCCCCTAGCGATGCCTTGTTCACGTTTTTCCCTATATTGCTATAAGGCGTGGACTATATCTTCATCCATTCTCGGAAAATAGCTTCCTTGCGTGGATGCCATGATCCGATAGTTGAGGCAAAATCAAGTATCGAACGTCTACTGACATATATTCGCCAGTAGTTAGGATCAATACTTCTGCTTGGGTTGTGGATTTTCCCAGTAGCTATACTAAATTCATCCAACCAATGCTTAAGCAAAACAATTTTTGCCTTGTCTTTTTGAGCAAGTTGAATGTATCTCTTGCTAGCTAATGATCTGGGTACACCACCTTCCGCGTCAAAGAAACCACGAATATATGATTTCTTTGCATTGTCAGTCTTTAGCAATGATGGATTAAAGACCTCACGAAAAATTGGTGCAACAGATTCTAGGACGTAAACATCACGTTGTTTACCTTCCCTATAAATCCACGATCTATATCCAATCATTCTTAGCTTTTTCTGGATAATTTTTAGCCACCCAGTTCCTTTTTGAGAAATGCGATAACGGTGGTCCGATTTGCGGATCCAGCCATCATGCATAGCCCCAAAAAGATAGGCTTGCATAATTTGCCTCTGTTTCAATGGAGTCTGGCGTATAGTCTCTGAGGATTCCCCGCCTAGGCGGGGCCTTTCCTGCTGATTGACTGCACCGGGCACATTGTCACACATATTGTTATTTTACTATGTGTAGTGCCGGATACACAGTGTTTCCAGCATATAGCCAGATTGATTCAAGGTCCTTACGGACCAAGAGTCGCAAAAGGTTTACGACTTACTCCTAATCACTGGCCTTACCGTGGTCCCCGCGCATGCGGGGCCTTCAGGTACTGTCAGCTTTTCTGAGTTGACGGGCGGTGAGTACAAAGCCCGAGAACGTATTCACCGCGACATGGCTGATTCGCGGTTACTAGCGATTCCAACTTCATGGAGTCGAGTTGCAGACTCCAATCCGAACTGAGACTAGGTTTAAAGATTCGCTCCCCCTCACGGGTTTGCTTATGCTCTCTGTCCTAGCCATTGTAGCGCGTGTGTCGCCCAGGGCGTCAGAGGACCATGCTGATTTGACGTCATCCCCACCTTCCTCCGTGTTAGCCACGGCAGTCTCGCGTGAAAAGTAACACGCGACGAGGGTTGCGCTCGTTACCCCACTAAAGGGAACACCTCCATTAATCCTCTCAATTTCTTGAGGGTTAGACTATATCTTCATCCAGCTCCTGTTTTCTATACAGGGCCGGCGTCGGCGTATGATAGCAATATAAGTATCGTGTCGGATTTGCTATCTCACCCTGAATTCTACATAGTTCAGGGATCAGTCGTTACGGGGTCAATGAATCTTGTAGTGCATTGTCTGAATTACATGGGAGCTGAAAATGCGTAAGAATTTATCACAATTTTCACCAGCAAACACTAATTTACCGCTCTTACGAATGGTTGTTTCAAGAGAAAACTGGCTACGCAAAGTAGTTTGAATTCGCACTCCATTGTCCTGACTAAAATTGTCAGTTGCAAGAATGCATCTTCGTTTCTTCTTCTCAAAATGACCATCGTCCATGTACCAGACTGCCAACATTAACGGCGTCAGTTGCAAATTGGCAGGAAATGTCTTCCTTCCATCTTTGTAAAACTGATACCTAAGTGACCTGAAGAATTGTCGCGTCCAGAATCGTCTTGATTCATAAACAGCGCCAGTTCTCCGGTCATGTCTTTGCACAAAAGCAGGTTCACCTCGATAAGAAATCGAAGCAAGCTCCTGATATTTCCACATAAGATACTCATTTTGTTTAACTGTATGCTCAATTTGAATCTGACCACGTCGTGTGACGTAGGCATCACCCAAGATTGAACCTTTGAGTATCTCAAGTTGTCGTGGATGCACGACAAGTTTTTGCTGCTTTCGAGCTGTAAAGACTACAAGTGGTTCACGACTTCCCACGGCATTACCCATGTTCATATTATAACAAAATACAAACAGGAAGGCTTCACCGTTATAAGCCGAATTTTTCTGTCGCGTTACCGCGACAGGCCGCGATGGTGTATTTCACGGCACGAGCTGACGGCAACCATGCAGCACCTGTCTAACGATCTCGAAGACGTCAGCCATTTCTG